>SLOP01000001.1 GCA_007132465.1 Candidatus Izemoplasma sp. | reverse complement strand
TGGTAAACTAGCCATGTGATTCGTATCCTCCCTGAGTAGAATTTGGTCGTTCTTACCTATAGGATACGGATCACCTTTCTATTTATCAAGTCGAGGTCTCACATGTATTGTACATTAACAAGGCCATGTGAACTGCCACAGAAACGCCATGTATTATCTCGACGATTTGTGGTAAAATAAAAAAATAAGTAACAAACTCATGTTGCAAAAGGAGGCTTGGCTTATGAAGCTGTTGAAAGGCGTTAAAAAGGTGCTATTCGGTTCGCCGTTTCGCGGATTTGTCATGAGTTATCTCATCGCCATGGTTGTCGGCGCGTTCTTTTTGCGGTTGCCGATGAGCGTGCAACATGGGGAAACGCTGTCGTTCATCGACGCGCTGTTTGTGTCTGCCAGCGCCCTGTCTACCACAGGGTTGACGCCAATCGTCATTGAGAATGTGTTGTCACAAACTGGTCAAATTATCTTGCTGATTATCATCCAGTTCGGTGGCATCGGGTTAATCATGGGGGTCGCGCTCTTTTGGTTTCTTGTCGGGCATAAAATCAGTTTCAGAGAACGCAACATGATCATGATCGATCAAAACCAGTTCATGCGTTCGGGCGTCGTGCGTTTCGTGCGCAACGTTTTGATTATGATATTCACCATCCAAATCATTGGTTTTGTGCTGATGAGCGCCTACTTCATCATCACCCATACGTTTGCGCCACGAGAGGCGCTCTTTCAAGCGCTCTTTCATACGGTATCGCTCTTTACGAACGCGGGGTTTGACATCACGCCCGGCAGCAGCAGCTTCACCATGTTTAGGCACGCCTACCCCTTCCTCGGGTTGAGCATGGTGCTCATGTTCTTGGGAGCGATGGGTTTTTGGCCGTTGGCGGAAATCAAAATGTGGTTCGATGCCCGCCGGCGAAAAGAGAAGCACACCTTCAGTGTGTTCACCAAACTGTTGGTCGCCCTTCATGCTGGGGTTTGGCTCTTTAGCGCACTCGCGGTGTACTTGATGGAACGGCACGCGTATCTGGCCACCAGCGGCACGGTGGATTCGGTGTTCGTGTCGCTGTTTATGGCGTTGACCACACGAAACGCAGGATTCTCGACGATGAACGTGGCTGATTTCGGTGAAGCGACCACATCGTTTTTCATGTTTCTGATGTTTCTAGGCTCCTCGCCAAACAGCGCCGGTGGGGGAATACGCACCGTCACGTTTTTCGTGACTCTCTTGGCGATTGTCTCGTTTGCCCGGGGAAAACGTGACGTGGTGTTTCGTGAACGCACAATTAAACACGAAACGGTCATAAAATCAATGGTCATGGTGATCATGGCTGGCATCTGGGTCAGCGTGATCACCCAAGGCATCTTGCTTATCGATGATTTCAGCTTTCGGGAAGTCGCGTTTGAGGTGATGAGTGCTTTTGGCACCACCGGTCTGTCGCTAGGCATCACGAGCGAGCTGTCGAACGTCTCGCGTGCCTTGCTTGTCGCGACAATGTTTGTCGGTAGGGTGAGTTTGGTTTCTTTGCTGTTGATGTTCAAAGGCAAAGGCATCGGAAACACCATCCGTTATCCGGAGATGGACATCATCGTCGGATAGGTTTTTGCCCATATGTGGTAACGACGCAACGGCGTCTGATGATGCATGAACAAAAAGGGAGCGGTGATGACTCGCGCTCCTTTTTCACCGTCTTGGGCACCAAAGCAGCGACATATCTTAGCGTGTAAACGTCTTCCACCACCTGGGTAGCGACATCATTAACGGTGCCGCTTAACACACCGCAGTGTCCAAAGGTTTTTACTCGGTTAACCCCATCGTGGATGTAGGCAAAACATTCTTCGCAAGTCTTTAGGCATGCGCACGGTTTTGTGGTATAGTTGTTTGTACCCTTTTGGAGGAATGACCATGAGAAACAAAAACATTATCAATGTCGCCGTCATCGCCCATGTCGATGCCGGAAAATCCACGCTGGTGGATGCCTTCTTAAGGCAGAGCGGCGTGTTTGGCGAAAACGAAGCGCTGATTGAGCAAGTGATGGACAGCAACGACCTCGAACGTGAGCGTGGCATCACCATCTATGCTAAAAATTGCGCCATTGAATACAAGGACACCAAAATCAACATCGTCGACACCCCGGGCCACGCCGATTTTTCCAGCGAAGTTGAACGCATCATTAAGACAGTAGACACCGTGTTGCTGCTGGTTGACTCAAGCGAAGGGCCCATGCCACAAACCCGTGTGGTATTAGAAAAAGCTTTAAAACAAGGGCTTAAACCCATTGTGTTCATCAATAAAATCGATAAACGCGACGCCCGCATCGACGATGTCGTAACCGAGTGTTTCGATCTGTTTGTTGAACTTGGTGCCAACGACGAACAATGCGACTTTCCAATCTGTTACGGCGTCGCCAAAGACGGGATTGCCACTCGCTCGATGACCGAGACGAGCAACACCCTAACACCGCTTTTTGATCTAATCCTTGAACATGTAGGCACGTACCCCGACAACTCGGCCGAGCCCTTGCAAATGCAAGTGTCTTCGCTTGGGTATGATGATTACCTCGGGCGGCTGGGTATTGGCCGCATCACCCGTGGCACACTGTCGATCAAGACGCCCTACGTCTTAATCCGCCGCGACGGGCGCCAAAAAACAGTCAAGATCGCCCAACTGTTCGTCAATCAAGGGCTTGGAAAAGCCCCTAAAGAACAGGCGTATGCTGGAGACATTGTCACGTTTAGCGGCGTGGCCGACATCTCGATTGGTGAGGTGCTGTGTCACCCGGAGCGTGTGGCGCCGATGGATGCGTTGGTCATTGAACGTCCGACGTTGTCGATGAACTTCTTGGTCAATGACGGCCCGTTTGTCGGGCGAAGCGGCAGCCGTGTCACAAGCAGCCAACTGCGCGATCGTCTTTTTAAGGAACTGCAGACCAACGTCGGCTTAGACGTCGAACCCCTTCCCGGCATTGAAGGGTTCAAAGTCAGTGGACGCGGTGAACTGCACCTGTCGATTCTCCTAGAAAACATGCGACGGGAGGGTTATGAACTGTGCATCAGCAAACCCGAAGTGCTGACCCAATCGGTCGCCGGGCAAATCCACGAACCGTATGAAAAAGTGAAAATTAGCTGTCCTGACGAATACGTGTCCTACGTCATCAACGCGTTAAACATCCGCAAAGGCACCATGCTTTTCATGGACAGCTCCGAAGCGTACACGAAACTGACGTACCTCGTGCCCACACGCGGGCTCATTGGTTATCGGAGCGAGTTCATCAATTCGACCCGCGGACGCGGGACCATGGAAAAATCATTCGACTCCTATCAACCTTATGCCGGCGCAATCCCCTCCTATCGAAACGGCGTCTTCATTGCCAAAGAGGCAGGCAAAACGATGGCTTATAGCCTCTTCAATCTATCCGAACGTGGGCAGATGCTAGTAGAGCCGAGCACCCCGGTCTATGAAGGGATGATTGTCGGCATTAACTCGCGGTCCAACGACCTTGTGGTCAACCCGTGCAAAAACAAACATCTCACCAACGTCCGAGCCAGCGGGTCAGACGATGCCGTCAAACTGTTGGATACGGTAAAATTCACCTTGGAAGAATCGCTGGCCTTCATCAATCAAGATGAGCTCGTTGAAATCACCCCAGACGCCATCCGCTTGCGCAAGAAAATACTTATTGAGCACAAGCGCAAACGGTACCATAAAACACAACAACGCGATTAATATCCATGCCTTTGGCATGAACCGGGATAAACCTTCCCGGTTTTTTAATTGATTGAAAAAGCCGTCTGTCGCAAGGAAAGGTGTCGGTTCGCTTGTCTTGATGGATATCCGCTTGAGACAACACCGTGAAGGTATGCTATAATAAATTCGAAAACGTTTTAGTGATGAATGGGAGGCTCCAAGGTGAAGAAGATACCGCGCGATGAAAAAGTCAAACTTACCAGCGGCCAAGGGAACTGGCATTTTTTCGACAGCCCTTATGTCGAGGGCAGAAGCATCCATGTGGCCGATGGGCCACATGGCATCAGGGTATATCGTAAACCGGTTGAAGGCGGAAATTTTTCAAACCACACCCATGTGCAACCTGCCACGTTATTTCCAAGCGCGTCAGCGATGGCGTCAACGTGGAACCGATTTCTCATTGAACAGGTTGGACGAGCCATCGGTCGTGAGTGTCGACATCACGGGGTTGATGTGGTGTTGGGACCGGGACTGAACTTAAAACGTAGCCCGCTCGGGGGCCGCAACTTTGAGTATTACAGTGAAGACCCGTACTTGACCGGTGAAATCGGCACCAGTTTTGTGCGCGGTGTGCAAGCCGAACAGGTCGGCGCGTGTGTTAAGCATTTCGCTTTAAACGAACAAGAAACCATGCGTCGTTTTGTCGATGTTGTGATTGACGAACGGACAATGCATGAGATGTATCTATATCCGTTTTACCAGGTCATTCAACGCGCGAACCCGTGGATGGTCATGAGTAGCTACAACCGCGTCAATGGAACTTACGCCTCAGAATCCTCAGCGCTGCTTCACACGGTGCTTCGCACGCAATGGGGATACAAAGGGGCAGTGGTTTCCGATTGGGGCGCTGTCCAAGATAAGGTCAAGTCGATTAAACACGGCATGAACATCGACATGCCCGGGCCTTCCGCCTTTGAGGGTGTGGTTAACGAGGCGTTAGATAACGGCGGGTTAAGTGAAGCACAACTCGATGCGAGTTTGGCGCCGGTGTTTGCCTTGCATGAGAAGGTTAAGGCGATTACTCGGTTAAAAACCATTGACATGGACGCCCATCATCAGCTGGCTCAAGACGTCGCCAGAGAAGCGATTGTCTTATTGGAAAACGATGGCATCTTACCGCTAAAGAACCCCGATTATACCGTGGCCATCGTCGGTCACTTTGCCAAAGCGCCGCGCGTGAACGGTGGTGGCAGCGCGATGACGAGACCACACACCCAAGAAATTCCGTTTGACGCCTTTTCTACCGTGCTTAACCACCTCAGCTATGCCGATGGATATCGCGACAACACATCATCGCAAGCACAGATAGATGAGGCGCTCAAGGTCGCCCGCGATAGTGATGTGGTGCTTTTCTTTACCGGCACCACCGATGAAATTGAAACCGAAGGCAAAGATCGCGATCACATGGCGTTGCCGACGCATCACCTCAAGGTTTTTGACGCCATCCGCCACGTGAATGACAACATCGTCGTGATTTTGTCCAATGGCAGCGCTCTTGATTTGCGAACAATCAAACCTTATGCGCGGGCGATTGTGGAAACGTGGTTCTTAGGTGGCGCCGCCGCCCAGGCAATCGTCGATGTGGTGATGGGACGCATCAGCCCGAGCGGAAGGCTTCAAGAAACCTTCCCCTTGCAACTTGAACACACACCGCATTACGGTACCTTTCCACAAGAGGTCAGCGTCGATTATCGCCACGACCTCATCATGAACGGATACCGTTATTACGACACGCATCAACACGAGGTGCTCTACCCGTTTGGTTACGGCCTAAGCTACGGCGATATACATTATCAGAAAGTGTCGTGGACAACCGATGAAACCAACCCGAAATCCACGGTGACAATCGATGTCGAATTGGAAAACCGCAGCGACATTGACGCGCATGAAACGATGCAAGTCTACCTCAGCACCAACATCGAAACCATCATCAAACCGCGCCATGAACTGAAGGCTTTTAAGAAAGTGATGGTGCCTGCTAACGCCATCCGAAGCGTCCGCATCGACGTGCCGCTTGAAGCCTTTCAAACCTACGATGTGAGACGGCATGGCTTTGTGGTGTATAACGGAACTTATCACCTTAAACTGGGACGACATAGTCGCGACATCCAAGATGCCTTACGCGTCGACATCACCCAACAAATACCCTACACACCACAGATGACGTTAGATTACCCAGTGAACTTTCTCGCGCGGTATTACCCAACGTGGTTCACTCACATCGAAAAGCATTTCAGACCGCTCCGATGGCACGAAAAAGAAGAGCCTATCTGGCGCATCCTTGATCGCTATCAACGCCATCACAACGTCAGCGAACGCACCATCGAGACCATAAAAAAACAAATGAAGGAGGATTTCGATGCATAAAGCTGCTGCAGATCGTTATGAAAAAATGACCTACAACCGGGTCGGAAGAAGCGGGTTAAAACTGCCGCAATTGTCGCTGGGGTTATGGCAAAACTTCGGCGAAGAAAAACCGTTTGACTATGTCAAAGCCATCGTCTTAGCCGCGTTTGACCACGGCATCACCCACTTCGATCTGGCCAACAACTACGGGCGTCCCGCGGGCAGCGCCGAACGCAACTTTGGTCAAATCATGCGCCAAGAGTTAGCCCCCTATCGTGACCAGTTAATCATCTCGACCAAAGCGGGGTATGGCATGTGGGAAGGCCCTTATGGCGACTTAGGAAGTCGCAAGTATTTGATGGCCTCCATTGATCAATCGCTCGAGCGTCTCGGCTTACCTTACGTGGACATTTTCTACCACCATCGTCCCGATTATGCCACGCCGCTCGAAGAAACCATGACGGCTTTAGCTGACATGGTTAAACAGGGAAAAGCGCTTTACGTGGGCATCAGCAACTACCCGGCAGAGCGTGCCCGACGTGCCGTCAAGCTGTTGCGAGATAAGGGTGTGGACATGCTCATCACACAGCCCCATTTCAGCATGCTTGATCGCTGGATTCAACAAGAGGGTTTGGTCGATGCGATGATTGACGAAGGCGTCGGCATCATTCCCTTCAGCATCCTTTCACAAGGGTTGCTGACGGATAAGTACATCGATGGCATCCCTAAAGATTCACGTGTGGCCAACCCAGACATCTGGTTTTTGAACGAAGACAACATCACCGATGCCTTGCGACAAAAACTAAAAAAACTTCAAGCCATCGCCCACCAACGCAAGCAATCGCTCGCGGAGATGACCATCGCGTGGACGTGCGCGCAACAAGGCATCTCATCGGTGTTAATTGGCGTGTCGACGTTGTCGCAGCTAAAAAGCAACATGAACGCGCTTAACAACATGGCGTTTACCGAAAAAGAACGAGACGACATTGACGCGATTTTGAAAACCTAACGCTAAAGAAAACCGCCTTTCCCAGAAGCAACCACAGACCCCAGCTAGCGCCACGCACTCAACCGATGGTTGGTGAGTGCACACAGACAGGAGTGTATCGATGAAGCGTAATGTGACAATCAAAGCCAACGGAGCTTTCAGCATTCACCAGGTCACGGACTTAAGCTACACGTATTTTCCACTATGCAACACCGACGGCATGAGAAGCTCAATCAGCCCGACGCTCGGTGGCGATGCGTCGGTTGATCAAAACGGGTTTTTATTGGTGCCGACGACGGCAGAGGATCTGGTGCATTCGTTGATGAAACGACACGTCTTCTTTCGTGTTAACGACGCCTTTACATGGAGCATTACCGGCCAGACACCGACGCAAACTCTATCCCCTGAGCCGGTGGACTTGCATGGCGATTTTTTGGTGCACACCTTGGTGCGAAGCCATGAGCTGTTTACCTGCACCATAGAAAGTTTTGTGCCTAGCGATAAATCCACCCAAGAATGGCACAACATCACGGTGAAAAACACCACCAACAAGCCGCTCTGTTTAAAACCCGTTATCGGCATACCCATTTACGGACGTAGCGCCGACACCGTCCGCGACCATCGTCATGTGACGTCGTTGTTGAACCGTGTCACCATCGTTAACAATGGCCTCATCAACCACCCTACTTTGTCGTTTGATGAACGTGGCCACGTGGTGAATCGTCGCCGATACGGCGTGTTTGCCACCAGCACCAACCATGATGCGGTAAAACACTACCATCCGACCATGGAGGAATTTGTTGGTGAAGGCCAAACCTTGTTGGACCCGGTGGTGGTCAAAGAGGAAACCCCGACCCCTTATCGCGTGGGTGATGTAATTGCAGGGTTTGAAGCCATCGCCGGGATGGAATACGCACCCATCACCCTCAACGCACAAGAGGAACTGTCGTTGGTCGTGGTGTTGGCGATTGACGAGGACGATACGTCGATGGCTAAAACGGCGGCGAATGTGAGTGTGGCACGCTTCAATGCACTTAAGAAAGCCACCAAAGCTTACTGGAAAAGAACCCTTGACGCGTTGGTGTTTGCCTTCCCCAATCAATCACTCAACGGATGGTTGAGATGGGTCACGTTGCAGCCTGTTTTACGGCGAATCTATGGAAACTCATTTTTGCCGTATCACGATTACGGTCGCGGCGGCAAAGGCTGGCGCGATTTATGGCAAGACTTGTTGGCGCTTTTGTTGATGAACCCCGCTCCGGTACGAGCACTTTTAATCAACAACTTTAAAGGCGTGCGCATCGACGGCAGCAACGCGACCATCATCGGTGATCAACCGGGTGATTTTCGCGCCGACAGAAACAACATCGCACGCATGTGGATGGATCACGGCGGGTGGCCGCTGTTGACGACCAAACTGTACCTTGATCAAAGCGGTGACACGGAGGTGTTGTTTGAAAAAACCGGGTATTTCCGAGACCAGTTCACGCACCACACAAAACACATCGATCCCACCTTTACGCGCGGCGATCATCGACTAAAAACCCATGACGACATCCCCTATGAAGGCACGGTGCTCGAACACTTGTTGGTGCAAAACCTTGTGCCCTTTTATAACGTGGGACACCACAACAACCTGCGCCTTGAAGACGCCGATTGGAACGATGGGCTAGACATGGCCAGCCGGCAAGGCGAATCGGTTGCGTTCACGTCCTTTTACGGTCAGAACTTAATGATTCTCGCTACCATGCTTACCACGCTGTCCGACCAAGGAACCCATCACATTGCCTTGTGTGAAGAAATGGATGTGCTTTTAAAGACGGTGAAAGCGGACGACATTGATGCTAAACACCACGTGCTTAAACGTTATTTTCAGTCTGTTGAAGCCGGCGTCTCTGGAAAGCACGTGGTTCACGAAACTCGAGCTTTGGCGGCGACGTTGCATGATAAAGGGATGGCGTTGTTGACACAGGTTCGAGAAAACGAGTGGCTCGAAGACGGTGAAGCCGGCTGGTTTAACGGTTATTATGACGATGTTGGTCGCCCGCTTGATGATGTGAGGCAAAAACACATGACCTTGACAGGGCAAGTCTTTGCGATCATGAGCGGCGCAGCAACCGACGAGCAAGTGCAGAAAATCATCGATAGCGCCGATGCGTATCTGTACAAAGAGGCGGTTGGCGGGTACCGGTTGAACACCAATTTCAACGAGGTTAAAACCACCATGGGCCGCCTTTTCGGGTTTGCATACGAGCATAAAGAAAACGGCGCCATGTTCAGTCACATGGCTGTGATGTATGCGAACGCGCTTTATAAACGCGGCTTTGTGAAGGCGGGATACAAGGTGATTGATTCGATCTATCGGCAAAGCATCAACCTAAAGCAGTCAAAGATGTATCCAGGCATTCCGGAATATTTCAATGCACGAGGCCGCGGGATGTATCCATACCTCACCGGTTCAGCCAGTTGGTTGATTTTGACGATGGTAACCGAAGTGTTTGGGATTAAAGGGGATGGTGGCTTGCCGGTCTTTGAACCGAAGTTGTTGTTGGAGCAGTTTGGTAAGGAAACAGAACTGTTGATTAAGACGGTGATTGGCGACAAGCGCATCACCGTCGCGTATCAAAATCCCTTGCGGCTGAATTATGGTGAGTACGGCATTGGCCAGGTATTGCTTGACGGCGTGCCCGCCTCGTTCACCCCAACACGTGAGGGCGTCCGCTTGCACCAACGAATCACGGGCACGCGCGTGGTGCTCATCTTACAAGCAAAAACCTTGCCCTCAACAAGCAAACCATGAATCATACCATGACACACCAATCAACAAAAAGACGTGATTGGTCGGTGGGTTATGCCGTCTAACCACAGGGCTTTGTTCACCGTGTTTCGTTCATGGTTGATAACGGCACCGACACGCTTGATGCAACGATTGTTGTGCACGTAAACAATCTTATTGCTAGCAACTGGGGCAAAAAAAAAGATTAGCTGGCCGCTAACCTTTACTTGATGGGTGCTAATCTTTTTTAAGCTTTGCGAGTGGTCTTGTAGATGCTGATGAAAAGCGCTAAGAACGACAATACAATCGCAATGATCAGTCCGATACCATACGTCCAATCGACGGCGACGTCGGTTGACGATCCCATGACGGTGAAGGTCACGGTGGTGAACTCAGGAACCATAAAGAGCGTCACAATCGCGGCGGCGAACACAAAAACCGATATCAGGTGCCCTTTTTTAACGAACACAATGACCATCGCGCCGACAAAAGGCAACACATACCCCACGAGATTAAGCAAACTGAAATTGATTCGAACGTTTGCAAAACCGCCAAGGTTGACCGTTTCATGACCCAGTGCAACATGGAGACCAGTGTACGATGCGTCGGTGCCTCCCGCGACAAGCGCCGGGAATAACAACATCAGCGTTGCCATGATACCAAGCAACACCGTCACAAATGTCAAGTTTTCCGAGGTAATCTTTTTCATTATTTCTCCTTTTTGAACCATAGTTGGGTTTTCTAAATCGCGCCTGACAGACCATGAAGATTGACCAGAACAGCATGACAGATGCAAATGTGTTGATGAGAATAAATTATCAGTGGTGACATGAATAGTTAATGGTAAGCATGTAAATAGATGAATATATATGATATAGTATTAATATAACAAAAAATAATGTAAAAAGATACAATTTTAGATAAAATAAAGGAAGATAAGTATTAATTAGGTTGATTTTATGTCAAAACATATTATAATAGCATTAGCAATGACACGCCGCAATCACAGGCTAAAGAGGTGAGCACAATGAACGACATCAGGCTATATACCATCGATGAAGTGGCTAAAACGCTGAAGGTCACACAACGCACCATCTACAACTACATAAAAAGCGGCACCTTAAAAGCCATTAAAATTGGGAAACATTGGCGCATTCGCCACGAAGATCTAGAACTGTTTTTGCGCGTCGGGACACCGGCGTAAGGAACCACGTTCACACCCGAAAGACGTGCACAAATCTAGAGGTTGATGTTCTGAAGGGTGCACCCACGCCGTAAGAGAAGGGAGATGCTTTCAAAATGGATGAACTGTTGCGAATCATCATCGCTGCGGCGATTGTTCTCATACTCTTGTTCGCTTACATGAAAAAGAGCAACCTTGCCAAGCTTACGGCGTTCGTCATATTAGCAGCTTATGCGTTAGGCATGGCACTTAGCGGATTGGCTGGATTAATAAGCGATGTGGATTTTTTATCGTTTTTGGTCGATGTATTTCGGTTTTTAGCAACGCTTGTCGTTTTTGTTGAAATCGGTGTGATCCTGTATTTGCTGTTGCTATCGAAACACAAGACCAAAATCATGTTTCTTAAAGTAACGATTATCGTTTATGTCGTCATTCGTTTGCTCGTTGAGTTAAACGTTTTTTAGCCATGTCGTTGTGCCAACGAAACCATCACGACAGCGCACAAGTTCGAGAGTGAGATGCCTAGATGTAGGTCATCTTGCTCTTTTTTTTAGGGGTCGCCGTTTTCATCATCGTGAACTGGAGACACGGGAGATGAATCTGTTTATGTCTAGCCTTCGGCGTCGCTGTGTGGTGAGGCGCCCTGAAGTCTTCGGCCATTCGCATGAGGGTGATGGTTAATGCGACATGCGGGCATCACTGTTTCTTCATCAAGTCCTCGCAATCTAGGAGGGTTTCCTTTGCTCGCGGAGCGCACGACCCAAAAAGCATATGGTGTGCTTCGTGACTCGCGCTTTGTCAAAGGGCACCGAGGGGATGGATTGCTTGTGGGATCGCCCGATTCTGGGTTGTGAGGGACCGTCGAACCGTGGTATAATAAGCGCAGCATAAGCGAAGGGGGACGACCATGGGCGAGCTGCTGGTAAAACTAAGAGAAGTCCTCTATGCGGTGGCTCCTGTTACCGTGCTTGTCTTCGTGTTATCAATCACGGCGGTGCCTTTAGAAACGGCGGTTTTCTTACGGTTTCTCTTAGGCGCTTTGTTTATTGTTGCCGGGCTGACGTTGTTTTTAATCGGTGTAGATAAAGGGATTGCGCCCCTAGGGAGGTTGGTTGGTGAAACCATCACGAAAACAGGTAAACTGGTTTTTTTGATTGTTGCCGCCTTAGTATTGGGCTTCTTCATCACCCTTGCCGAACCGGGCTTAATCGTGTTCGCCGATCAAATCGAGCTCGTCACAGGAGGAGTCATTGTCGCGCCGCTGCTTATTGGTGTTGTCTCAGTTGGGCTTGCGATGTTGCTTGCCTTTGCGTTTTACCGCATTGTCATCAACTTGCCTTTACGGCTGATTTTGTTGTCGCTGTACGTGATTATTTTTGTTTTAACGTTGTGTGTTGACACCACGTTCATCATTTTCGCCTTCGACGCCAGCGGCGCGACCACCGGGGTGCTTGCCACCCCGTTCATCCTTGCGCTGGCGTTTGGGTTGTCACATCTAAAGCGCGATAGCCGCACCGGAGAAAGCGACAGTTTCGGGACGATTGCCATTGTGTCGGCCGGCGCGATTATCGCCGTGCTTATCCTCGGCTTGTTCCACCGCGGCGTTGTCTATCAGCGGGACGCCATCGAACTTATCGACCATGGAAATGCACTCTTTGCGCCCTTTGGACAGTTGTTCTTCACGGTGGCCACCGAAGTGGTCATCATTGTCTCGCCATTGATTGTGATTTTTCTTATCTTCCAACGGTTTTTTGCGCGTGTGCGCTGGCGTGCGTTTGTGCGTATCATGAGGGGGTTCGTCTATGCGGGCGTCGGCTTGATCTTGTTTTTGCTCGGTGTTTACGCTGGGTTCATGGACGTTGGTCGTCTTGTCGGTGCGACGCTTGCTTCCCATGAAGGCATGTGGCTCATCGTTGGCGTTGCCTTTGTGCTTGGACTGCTAACGATCCTCGCTGAACCTGCCGTTGTCGTGCTCACACACCAAATTGAAGATGTCACAAGCGGTTATGTAACACGAAGCGCCGTGTTGATTGCGCTGGCGCTTGGGGTTGGTTGTGCGGTGGCGCTGTCGGCGTTGCGAGTGTATGTCGAACCGCTGCAGATTTGGCATTTGTTGTTGCCGGGTTACGCATTAGCGCTTGGGTTGATGTTTATCGTTCCCCGGGTCTTTGTGGGCATGGCCTTCGACGCGGGGGGCGTCGCCACAGGCCCGATGACGGCGACATTCATCCTCGCCTTCATGCAAGGTGCGGCGGCCACAAAAGAAGGCGCCGATGTGATACTAGACGGTTTTGGGATGATTGCGCTGGTGGCGCTTGTCCCCATCCTCACCTTAGAAGCGATGGGCCTTATCTTTAGGATGAAGTCAAAAAAGGAGGGCATTCCCGATGAAAGCAACGCATAAAGGACTGGAAGCGGTGGTGTTCATCGTCAACATTGGAAAGGCACGGAAAGTCATCAAACAAGGGCGGATGCTCGGCATCTCTGGCGCCACGGTCTTTTTGGCCACCGGCACAGCGAAATATACCAACAAGTGGTTGGCGCTCTTAGATTTGGTTGATATCCGCAAAGAAGTGGTGATGCTGCTGAGTGATACGAGCACCGTTGAGCATGCGATGCCCTCCCTATGTGAGAAGTTCAAGTTCACCAAACCAAACCACGGCATCGCATTCCGGATGCCGATCACAGAAATCATCGGTTCCCAGCAATACGCGAACCAAAAAAGTTCAAGTGAGGTGGAAAAACCCATGCATAATGCGATATTTGTGATTGTCGACAAAGGCGTCGCCGAAGACGTGTTTGAAGCGGCCTCTGAAGCGGGGTCAAAGGGCGGCACTATCATCAACGCCCGCGGCGCCGGTGTCCATGAAACAACCAAGGTTTTCAACATGGAAATCGAACCAGAAAAGGAAGTGGTGTTGATTTTGGCTGAGGAGGCGTCAACTGATAAAATCACCGCAGCCATTCAGAAAAAGATTCACATCAACGAACCGGGTAAGGGCCTGATGTTCGTGCAAGCCGTAAAGAAAACATACGGTTTGATTGACGGCGGGTCGTGTTAGCCCTCAGCGCACCGAACGTTAAGAGGCCCTTGGTAAAGCGAGGAAGATGTGATGATCGATGGTTACATTGCTATTGGCTTTTTCGCGATGCTGTTGCTGCTGGTCGTGCGTGACCGGTACACATAACCCACCCCGACTTGTCGAGGACATGAAAGAAGAAAACGCTCATCGTGATTTTAGTGAAAACACCCCGGAATCCAACCAAGGCAACTTTACACACCGTTTTAAGTGATGGTGGTGGATGACTGAATCCATAAATCATAATCCGTCACGAAATAAGGAGGTCGCACACCATGCCAACCCTTAACCTAAAGCGCATTGATAATCAAAACATGGACGCGGTCATCGCCCTTTATGATACCTTGAGCGAGGCCCAGAAACGGTGCGTCGCACCAAACATCTATTCGCTGGCTGAGGCGTACGCAAACCGGGATAAACTCTGGGCACGAGCCGTTATTTTGGCGGGCGAGCCCATTGGGTTTGTGATGCTTTCCCTTGATGAAAAAGAGATTGATGCGACCCATCTGCCAGCGTATTCTTTGTGGCGCATGATGATGGCTAAGACGCATCAGGGAAAAGGTCACGGCAGAACCACGCTCGATAGGCTCGTTGATAAATGTCGGCAAGATGGCATCAAAACACTGTATACCTCGTGCGACACCGAGGGCGAACAGCCCTATCGGTTTTATCTTGACTACGGCTTTATTGACACGAATAGACGGCTTGATGATGAACAACTGCTCATGTTAACGATTCGCTAAGCTAAACAACCTTTACGACCAGCGACTTTCAGACGAACCTCGTTGGTCTTTTTTTTAACACGGGTGATGGAGTGAGAATCAGGCTGAATCTTTCATGTCCAACATCAACCAGATGGTTGTTCAACCATGACATCGCCATGGTCATTCTCATGTGTGTGGGCTTTTCCTCCTCAGCCCATAAAAAAACACCGCATAGTGTAAGCGGTGTTTAGGCATGGCAATGCGTTTGTCATCAACGGCTTTCGATGTCTTTTTTGGTGCAATAATACCAATCATGACACACGTCGATGGTTGGGTCTTCGTTAAGACGCGTCTTAACGTCACCGGGATACTCAGCTTGAGGCAAAGCAATTAAGTCGTCGCCGGGTTGCCAGTTGACAGGGGTGGCGACGTTGGCTTGTTGGGTACGCTGTATCGCGTGCACGTGCCGCAGAAATTCATCGACGTTGCGTCCGGTCAAATAGGGGTAGTAGGTTATGCCTTGAACAATGCCTTGAGGATCGATGATAAACACAGCGCGCACGGTCTGACCTACCGGTAGTTGCGGATGAATCATGCCAAATTGTTGGGCAACGGTCATGTCGGCATCGGCGATGATAGGAAAATCGATGGTGAGGTTATCATCGGCAATCATGGCGTTCATAGACGCCACCCACTTATTGGTTTTATACAGGGGATCGGTGCTCAACCCAACCAATTCTGTGTCTAAGTCATTGAATGCCTGTTGTTTTTTGGCGAAGGCGATAAACTCTGTCGTGCATACTGGGGTAAACGCAGCGGGGTGAGAAAACAGCACAAGCCAGCGGCCCTTGAAGTCCTCAGGAACGCGAAGGGTTCCCTTGGTCGTTTCTGCGGTGAACGCGGGTATTGCCTCGCCGACGAGCGGAAAGGATGTGGTCTTTCGCGAACGCATGAATCACACTTCTTTTCGTCTAAGATTGATATCAATGGTTTACAGTCTCATCGTAGCATGGCTGATAGGGTGATGCAAAAGATGTGCCTTGTGAAAAAAAGGGGTCGTCCAGGGGCAATATAGCCGTCGAATGTTTGCCGCTAAAAGACAGGGAAATCATCGGTATCAGCGGGCTCAACGACCCGTGTATCGGTGACATCCAACCATGGTGGGTGCCCTCAACGTGGCCTCAAAACAGCATTCTTCGGTAATCCCACCATCGATTGAGACGCCCACAAGCCACCGATAAAGCAAGGTGGCATCAGACGTCTGCTCGCTTAGCACACACGGTGTCAATAGACCAGGCGTAAAAATCTTGGAAGAACCGCGATGAAAAGGGTAACGCAACGATTCCAGGGCTTCAGGCAACATCCGCGACATCGAAATGGCATCCACGAATCATGCGGATTAGCGTTCTTCATATAAAAAAACCATCATCTCCGGATGATGGTTTATGATGGTGTTGTCGGTCGTGATCTACGCCACTCGAGGATGGCGAACACCCCCATCACCAGCAAGGCGACGGCGGTAAAGTTGAAAAACGCATCGCGATATGCATCGGGGTGGAGATTCGTGTAAAGCCCCGTGACAAACACCAGCACAAACACCATGCCTTGTGCGATGGCATACGTCGCCAAATAGGCGAGCACGCGCGGCTTAAACTGAAAGGTTTCATAGAGCGCGAAGGCGATGGTTGCGGCCAAGACGAAACCGCCTCGCATCAAAATATGGGCGTTGGTATCGGTCGGTTGGTTTTGCGTGAGTTGGATGATGCTGCTGAGGATGGTGGTGAACGTGAATATCACAGAGAAATAGAACAAGTATTTATACACTTTGCGCCGCATGATGACCTCCTAAATGTCTGACGAAGCGATTATACCACACCTTGATGCTTCGTACAACAGTTTTAAACGATGCGGTTACCTTAGGTAAACCAACGAACCATGCGTTGGCCCCTGTTTGAGGGGGCTGTAGAGGTCGTCGACACCAGAGTCAATGAACCACGATGCATCATCGTGTTAATCAAAGAAAGTTTTCTTTCGCCCAACACGCATACGAGGATCGACAAGCGGGTAGGCAATATCGACCATTAACGCAAACGTCATACCCACCGTGGCGTAAAACAGCGTGGTAGCGACGGCAAGGGGAATGTCAATGTTGATGACGAAAAAGTCCATCATCGGTTGGATGGTGCTCATCATCATCAACCGTGCAACTCCGTCGATGCCGTAGATCAGTTCGATGAAAAACGAACCACCCAAGACATAAAGAAACGTGGGCGTGAGTTCGGGCATCACAGGAACCATGCAGTTTCTAAAGCCATGACGACGAAGGGCTTGGTTCGTCTTCATGCCCTTGGTCTTGCACAGCAGCAAATACTCTTCGTGTTCGGCTTCAATGAACTCAGCGCGCACCAGCCGTGTGAACTTAAAAATCGGGCCGAGGCATAGAGCAACCAAGGGAATGATTAGGCCTAATAAAAAACGCTGGGTGTCTTCGGTGTAAAATCCCGGGAAGCGCCACGGCACCCAGCGTGCACGAATGCCGATGAAAACAATCAGCAAAAAGCCGAGAATAAAGTGCGGAATCGAACCAAGCACCATGGTGATGAGGTGGACACTTTTGTCAAATAGGCTATGCTTCTTAAACGCGCTGGCGATGCCGAGACCGATGCCCACGGGCAAATAGATAGCGAGGGCAAGCAAATTGATCCAAAGCGAGCGCCACATTCTAATGGCGGCGTAGTCCCACACGTTCTCGCCATAGATGCCGGTGACGCCCCAGTTCCATTCGGTCACAATGCCGTGTAAATAGGAACGAAACCCTTCGAAAGTAAACAGAAATTCGGCACGCAAATCGTAAGGAGGCATGCCCCAATGCCTAAGCATTACGATGGTGGTGGAAAAATAGATGACCACAAGGATTAGCATCAGCAAGAAGAACATCCAAAACACGCGCCAAAGAACGTAACGAAGCATGGGGTGTTCCTCCTTTCCATGGTGTATTTTGGTCATGTATTCCAATTATAACAAAGCCTATCCTAATCCGTAAGGTTTTTTTAATATATATGTTTACAGACCTCTAAACGGTGTGCTTAGACAGACTTACACCATGCGTTTACCATCAATCATAAAAAAACCGCCGTTAAAGCGGTCACGGGCGCTGACGTTTGATTTCGGCAAACGCTTTTTCGTACACAGCCATCATGCGCGGTTCATCGACGTGTGTTAGGACCTCATCGATAGCGAACCAACGAACACCGCTGTTTTCATCGGGTTTAACACGGAGCGCGTCTTGCTCATCAGCCACCAACAAAAACGCCAGGTTCAAGTGAAGGTGGTCGGGCACATAGTTGCCGTTTTTTCGGTGGTTTTCTACAAAGATAACATCAAGCGTGAGCACATCGGAGCTGTGGGGACGGACGTTGATTAACCCGCTTTCCTCTCGGGCTTCTTTCAGCGCCACGTGCATAAAGTTTTCATCCCCGTCGTTGTGGCCGCCAAGCCATCCCCAGGCTTGATAGATGTTGTGATGAGCAAAAAGGATTTTGTCGTAGGTTTCATTCACCACAAAGGCCGAGCTGGTAAAATGCGCGTGCAAACAAGAACGATAGAAGACGTTCTCATGATGCTTGGCGACCGCAAGCATCACGTGTTTATCGATGGCTTCTTGGTCGGTTTTCGGAAGGTATTGCTCCACGATGGGCACGCGCATAATCTTCATCCTTTCCTCTACATTCATGATAACCTAACGAACGGCGACACTCAAGGAATGTCTTCACGTAAACAGGCTAAGACAGCTTTGAGAAGGTCAGCATCGACACCTCGGGTTTTAGCTTCACACGCTTTTTGTGTCAGGTCGACTGCGGTCATGGGAGTGCCGCGAAAATGGGCTTCCAATACGCTGTGATTAGCGTCGGTGAGGGCATCGGAGTGAATAACGAGGTCGCTTAGGCATCCCTCGTGGGTGGTGTAGCGTACGGTGATGGTGGTTTCTCCAACCCGCTTTGTGACACGGTGTTTTAGCGCCGGTGATTTGCCGACATTCCACTCAGGGTTCTCATAACGCGCTCGTTTGATGCGCTCAATCTCTTGTTGATCGGTTTCACTGAGTTGATAGATGTCTGCGTCAGTCGGCGTACGACCGAAGACCTCTTGCAACAACAACGCTTTAAACTGTGCTTTCGTCAGCGGCTTCTCAAGCAAGGGGTTGACATTAGCGATACGCGATGCAATCGAGCGCACACCTTTGGCGTTGAGTTTATGCGTGTTTGGTGACAATGCCGCGACAATAATCGACAGATTCGCCTCAAAGAGAATCGTGCCACCGTGAATCATACGTGCGCCACGTTTCGCCTGGGCATGACCGGACACTTTTTTTCCGTTTATGACAATGTCGTTTCGACCGG
Organism: Candidatus Izemoplasma sp.; assembly: GCA_007132465.1. Lineage (GTDB taxonomy): Bacteria > Bacillota_I > Bacilli_A > Izemoplasmatales > Izemoplasmataceae > SLQR01. The sequence goes on along the minus strand of SLOP01000001.1, from coordinate 18,050 downwards.
TAAACTGTGCGTTCACTCCAAGGTGGCGGAGCACCGCGATAAGCGGGCGTGTGAACCGCGTGAAATCATTGAAATAGGCTGCTGAGGTAATGAAGACCATATTGATGTTGCCAACGTCTTGATACACCGCTCCCCCACCGCTCAAACGGCGGATGATGTCTGGATGATACGTCTTCACAAAGGCCGCATTAACTTCATCGTACGTGTTTTGATGGCGCCCGACAATCAACGTGTTTTTGTTTTCAAAGATGAGGAAAAAGTCCTCATCGAAGGTTGTGAGGACATGCTCCATGATGGCAAGGTTGGTGGGACCGTGGTGTGAACGCATGCGAATCGTCTTCATCGCTCAACCCGGTTTATGCAAGGAGTTTCTTAAGGGCGTCGACGCTGGGAAGTTTGCCTTGAAGCACGAGTTTGTCATCGACGACGAGCGCGGGGGTGCGCATGACACCGTACTCGACGATGATATCGAGGTCGGTGACTTTTTCAACCGTGGCGTCTAGGTTGAGTTCGGCCGCGGCTTTTCGCGCTGCATCAGCAAGGTTATCGCAGTTTTTGCACCCTTTACCTAACACTTTAATGATCATCATAATCCTCCTTTATAATATCCCGAAAATGAAGCCGGCAAGCAAGCCGACCCATGCCGATAAAAGCACGACAAGCACGATGTAGGTGCTTGACCGTTTGATGCCAATGACTTTGGTGATAATAATCATGTTGGGTAAGCTTAGTGATGGGCCAGCCAGCAGCAGCGCCACCGCAGGGCCACGATGCATGCGAAGGCTAAGCAATGTTTCAACCCAGGCCACCTCGGTCAACGTTGCGAAGTAAACGACCGCGCCGCTCATCGAGGCAATCATGTTGGCGCCATAGGTGTTCACTCCGACCAAGCCGGCGATGAGATCTTCGGTGACTATGTAGCGCACGATGCCGGCAAAGAAAACACCGACCATGAACAAGGGAATGATTTTTTTTACAAGCACAAACGTTTCATAAGCCCATGTTTTGATGTCGTTCCATTTGAAGAAAAGGATAAGCTGAACCATTAAGAGGCCGATGAAAATAAACGCCCAAATCAAGATGTACACACTGAAAATCATGATGGCGAACATCGTCAGGAAGAAGAGCGTTTTTTGCCAGGGAAGCAGTGTCGTGTCCTCATCAGGCAAGACCGCGAATCCCATGCCGCTCGCGTGTTGTTTTTCTTGTTTGCGAAACACGAGGTTGACAAGGAACCCGATGGTCATGGCGAGCAATACCGCCCCGATGATTCGAGCTAAGGCGATGTCGAGACCGAGCGCGCTGAAGGTCATGCTGAGGGCGAGAATGTTGATGGCGGGACCGGAAAAGAGAAACGCAATCGCCGGACCAAGCCCGGCTCCTTTTTTACGGATTGAGGCAAACATCGGTAGCACAGAACACGAGCACACTGCTAACACGGCGCCGGAGATGGAAGCGACCACATACGCTTTAAGCGGCTTAGCGTCTGGTCCCATGTGTTTCAATATCGACGCTTGAGAGACGAACACGGCAATCGCTCCAGATATCGAAAAGGCGATAAAGAGTGAAAATAACCGAATTAATGAAAAGGTTTCGGCGTCTTCAGTAGGATAAAAGGTGTACTCCCATAAAAATAGCACGCCTTCAAAAAGCAATCGTCCAACATAGTGTAACACGTCCATTGATCACACAACCTTTCACATGGTCAGCGTGTGCAAAGCGGCACACGGGCATCGTCTTCTCGTAACACACCGTAATGATGTGCTTGTTGACGCAAGACAGCAACAACGCGGCGAACCGCCTCGTCTTCAAGGGCAAGCGAGTAATGAATGAACTGAGATTCGCGCCGACTTCGCACCACACCGAGCGCTTTAAGCTTAGCAAGATGGCTTGAAACCCTCGGTTGTGGAAGGGAGAGAATTTCTGTCAACTCACACACACAATGCTCTCGTTTGGCAAGCAGCACAATTAGACGAAGCCGGGTTTCGTCACTCAAGGCTTTAAAAAGCGCAAGCAAATCATCCATGATTTCACCTCATATACGTATATACAGATATAACAATCTAACAACATATTAACACCTCTGTACGTAAAAACCAAGCGAAAACATCAAAAAAAGTAAAGTGAAGTTGACGAATGCAAAGCAGCATGTTACTATATAGATGCTAACAAATATAGATGATTATCGATAGAGGTGTACAATGGACGAAAAAACGTTAAGCAAACGCCTTAAAGCCCTGGCTGATCCGACGCGCCGACACATGATTGCCTTGATTCACCAAGGCGAACAATGCGGATGTGAGTTGATTCATTGCCTTGATGTCAGTCAGCCGACCATGTCACATCATCTGAAAATATTGAGTGACGCCGCGCTCATCAAAGGCGTAAAAACAAAAACACGCATCAATTACACCGTCCGCTATGAAACCATAGAAGCGATACATAAGGCGCTTGACACACTGTTAGAACGACCAACCATACAATGTGAGGAGTGAACCCATGAAAGCGTTTGAGAAGTACTTAACCCTTGTGGTGCTTGGATGCATGATTATCGGCGTGTTGATAGGTGAATATTTGACGGCCATTCCTGATTTGCTGAATCGCTTGACCATTGCAGAAATCAGTCTACCGATTGCCATACTCATTTGGTTGATGATTTTTCCGATGATGCTGAAAGTGGATTTTAGTTCCGTCAAAGACATCGGGAAGAGCCCGAAAGGCCTTTACTTAACATGGACGGCAAACTGGCTGGTAAAACCATTCAGCATGTTTTTAATCGCGAGCCTGTTTTTCACCGTAATCTACCGTAACATCATCCCTGCCAATCTTGCCAACGATTACCTTGCCGGTGCGATTATTCTCGGTGCTGCACCATGTACAGCGATGGTGTTTGTCTGGTCGCAATTGACGAAAGGAAATCCCGCCTACACGCTTGTACAAGTGGCGACAAACAACTTGATTTTGCTGGCTTTGTTCGTGCCGATTGTTGGCTTTTTACTTGGTGTTGGCGGGTTTACCATACCGTGGACGACGCTGTTTTTGTCCGTCGTGCTCTTTGTGGTTGTACCGCTCGTGGCCGCGGCCATCACCCGCAGCGTAATTATCACCCGCCACGGGCTCGATTACCTAAACACAAGGGTTATACCTAAGTTCGCCCGCGTCACCATGGTTGGGTTGCTATTGACCCTGGTGCTGATATTCAGTTTACAAAGCGATCGCATCCTTGCCGATCCGTTGCATATTCTTCTCATCGCCATTCCGCTTTCCATTCAAACGGTGCTGATATTTGCGTTGACGTACATAGCGGCACGTAAACTTCGGCTTAAACATGACGTCGCCGCGCCCGCAGGATTCATCGGTGCAAGCAATTTCTTTGAACTCGCGGTCGCCGTTGCCATTGCGTTGTTCCCGCACAACCCCGGTGTAGCCCTGGCGACAATTGTGGGCGTGTTGATCGAAGTGCCAATCATGCTCTTGTTGGTCCGCATTGCCAACAAAACCAAGGGATGGTTTAACGATAGACAACCGGCGTAAATAGAATCCCGACATCATGTCGGGGTTTTTGACGGCGAAAGGCCTATCCCAATCAGTGAGACAAGCGTGCTATAATAGAATCGTTAGCACCATGATGATGCGCAATGCGGCGGATACATGACGCTTGACACGCCATCAATCAGTCGCTGCCGTCAAAACAGGCTTTGGCGACAACCATGAGGAGGATACCGATGATTTTAATTAAGAACGCGCACGTGTATGCGCCCGAACCCTTAGGTAAGCAAGACGTGCTCTTAGCAGGGGGGAAAATCGTCGCCGTTCACGATTCGATCACCCTGACAGGCGTTGAGCACACAGTGCTTGACCGCGAAGGATACACACTTATGCCGGGCTTGATTGACAACCATGTGCACATCACCGGCGGCGGTGGCGAGGCGGGATACGCCTCACGGGTGCCGGAAATCATGCTGAGTGAGTTCATCGGTGCTGGCATCACCACAGTGGTGGGATTGTTAGGCACTGACGGCCACACGCGCACGATGCGCGATTTGCTAGCGAAAACCAAGGCGCTCCGTGCTGAAGGCATGAGCGCGTATGCACTAAGCGGCTCCTACCAGGTGCCGGTGCACACGTTCACGAGTTCCATTGAAGACGACATGCTTTTTATCGATGAAATCATCGGTGTCGGCGAAATCGCTTTGAGTGACCACCGCGGGAGTTCGCCGACCCCTGACGAACTTAAAAAAATCTTTTCAGCTGTGCATGTGGCTGGGCTCGTATCCAACAAAGGCGGTGTGATGAACGTGCACATCGGATCAGGCAAAGACGGGTTAGCGCCACTTCGAACCTTGCTTGATTCGACCGATCTCCCGGCATCAAAACTGATTCCAACCCACATCAACCGCACCCCATCGGTGCTCGAAGACGGTATCGCGTTTGCAAAAACCCATGGCGTGCCGCTTGATTTGACAGCCTACAGCCATCAAAACGATAACTTATCAGCCCATCAGGCATTCAAACAGATGCTTGATGACGGTGTGAATGAAGACCGTATCCTGATGTCTTCAGATGGTCAAGGAAGCCTTCCTGTTTTTGACGCGGAGGGGCGGTTTGTCACGATGGGCATCGGCCGTGTATCGGCCCTATTCGACAACGTGAGAAGGGCCGTTATCGAGCGTAAAATACCGCTTGAAAAAGCCCTCAAACCAGTCACGCAAAACGTCTCAACGCTGTATCACTTATCCGACAAAGGCCGCATTGAGCAGGGCAAGGATGCCGATATCCTCATCATCGATGCCAACCTTGACATCCATGATGTTTTCATGCGCGGGATGCCGATGATGGAGGCTAAAACACGGCGGGCAAAAGGAACGTTTGAATAAACCCATCGGTTTATCAACAACGCAAGCGTGTGTGATCACGAACCCGACAGAAAGGATGATACCATGGATGCATACCGACGGATGTATTCGATTTTGATCGATGCTTATGGGGCGGGCGCCCTAACGCGTGTCTTGCTCGATGAAACCAAAGGAAAGAAACACTTTGCCACGGTTACAAAAAAAGACCTCACGCTTCGGTCGCGTGCGGCCTTGTTGCTGGACATCGTTGACGCTGACAAGCCCGCACATGAAACGCTTGCCCGCCATGAGGTGTCGCTTGGTGAGGCGAAGCGTATTGTGCACCGATTCACGGAAGTGAACGCGGGCTTTTTCGCCGCTCGTCTAACGCCAATGATGGCGGCGTTGTACTTTATCTTTTTCACAACCATCATGGCACTGATCAACGTGGCGATGAACGACGATTCGATAACTCAGGTGTTGACCTCGGCCGCGGTTGGCGGCGTGGTGTTCGCCTTCATCATGACCATCCTCTTTCGTAAAAACAGCACATCCTCACGCACGGTTGAAAAAATGAACGAAGCGTTTTTAGTGACGTTTGTCGAACACAAGGAATGACGCGGCGTGGTCGCGTTTTTTTATGGGGCGGTGTTGATACGGATGATGATTTCCATTAGATCATCCACAAACCCCTCCACGTTGAGGTCGGAAGCGTCGGTCATGACAATCGGGGTTGTTGCGAGCCACGTCTCAAACCCTTCATGCTGAATCAAATCAGCATGAAACCCGGTTGCTCGCTGCAACAGCGACCAGCTCACGATGGCTCGAAGCATCCCGGTTGCATCGACTTGGACGGTCTTCACCGCTTGCATGACGCGAAACCGGGTAGCCGTCTCGCCATCGTTGGTTGAGGCGGCAATCCCATCAACCAACTCAGCAAACGAATCGGTGTTATGCCACGTCGATTCAAGGTGCGTTTCACGATCGAAAAAAGCCGCATGAAGCCCGGTTTTGGCAAACAGCAGGAGGCTTGAGCCTTCTTGGCTTGCCTCACCGTAGGTTAACGTCGCGAGGTCGACATCGGCTGCCGGGATAATGAAGCGCGTGAGGCCAGCATCATCCAGTAACGTTAGGACGTCATCAAAGGTTTGCGCGTCGGCGAAGGCGTTATCGCTACGATCGTCGAACACCCACTGAAAATCAAGCAACACCACTTCGCCGGCGTTGGTTTCAAGGAAATCGGCGATGGCCGTGAGCTCATCAAGGACGTTCACCGGTGCAAGGTAATTATGCGTCACATGCCACCCGTCTTGATACGTCAAACGAACGTCAAAGTAACGTACCCCGGCTTGAAGCAGTGAGGGTGCGTCGCCTATTTGCGTGGTGGATTGACGCACCATGAACCCTTTGATGAAGGGACCAATTGGAGGATTCAGCAACGCGTTTCCATAGCCGGAGGTCATCGCCACGGTATCGAGCGGGCTTTGGAGCGTCATGCCACGAGCAAACGCATCGTGTGCCCCGGGCATCGCCACATCGATGAGGCGTCGATCAGGGTGGACGTAATCAGCCATCCACGTCGCGTAATCGTCATCGCTTATGTTGTGCGAAGCAAACGACCATGGCATCACGAGCACCGCCACGAACCCCAACAAGAAAACGCCCCCCATCACCATCAATACTTTCTTCATCGAACCCCTCGCTTTCTTGCGTCTATTATACGCAACAATCCACCAAACAACAAGGTGAAGACAGCGCGTTTTTATTTGACATGTGGCCGCTTTGTGGTACGATATTTTTGGAGCCTGACGGAGGAGTACCCAAGTTTGGCTGAAGGGGCTCGCCTCGAAAGCGAGTAGGTCGGGGAACCGGCGCAAGGGTTCGAATCCCTTCTCCTCCGCCATTGCCAGACCATCGTCTGAAAAGACCATGACCACGCATCGTGCCCACTGATGTCAATTGATGAAGACCATCTTTGCCGTTGCGAACGTCATCGCATCGCACCACGGGTGGAACCTGTCGTCGAGGTTTACCCGTCATCAACAATAACCACCATTCGGAGGAATACCCAAGGGGCTGAAGGGGCGGGCTTGGAAAGCTCGTAGGTCGTGAGAGCGGCGCAGGAGTTCGAATCTCCTTTCCTCCGCCATTGAAATCAAAACCGAACGGGTTTCGTTCGGTTTCTTTATTTGCCTTGACCTTCGATGGGTACGCTTATGGTATACTAAACACAGAAGATAGCCCACGTCATGATTGATGGAGGAAACCATGGATCTTATGCACCGTTTGAATGAAGCCAAGCAAACCATCAAGAAGCAGAGCACACACGAACCCCGTGTTGCCATCATTCTCGGCTCAGGCTTAGGCGACCTCGCCGCACAGATTGAAGCAGCCGAGGTCTTTGCTTTTGCCGACATCCCGCATTTTCCGACCACGAACGTCAGCGGACACGCCGGACGACTCGTCCTCGGTCGTTTAGGCGGCGCTTCTGTTGCGGTGTTTCAAGGCCGCATGCATTATTATGAAGGCCACAGCCTCGACGCCGTGACGTTTTCTGTCAGGTTGGCTTACCTGCTGGGCGCGCACACGCTCATTGTGACCAACGCAGCCGGTGCGGTTAACACCGTGTTTGCGCCCGGAGATCTTATGCTGATTGAAGATCACATTAACCTCGTGTTTGACAACCCCCTTGTCGGAAACAACATCGACGATCTGGGACCGCGTTTTCCCGACGCGTCATCAATATATACCCCGCGCTTGTGTGCCCTTGCGCGCACGGCGGCGGATGAACACAACCTCACCTTACGCCACGGCGTCTACGCGTGGTGGAAAGGACCGAGTTATGAAACCCCCGCCGAAATACGCATGATTCGCACCCTCGGCGCCGACGCGGTGGGCATGTCCACGGTGCCTGAAACCCTCGTGGCTTCGCACATGGGCATGGCTGTGCTCGGCATCTCGTGTTTGACAAACATGGCCTCGGGCATCCTCGATCAACCCCTATCTCACGATGAGGTTATTACCGTGGCTGCCAAGGTTAAAGACGATTTCATCGCTTTGATTAAAACCGTGTTAACCCACCTCGCGTGAAGACCGGCCTGATGGCCGATTTCGCGCGTTTTTATCTTAATCTCGAAAGGAAGATACCGATGACCATCGACGCAATCCGCCGCCAACTCGACCAAGGCCTCACCACGTCCAAAGAGATTGTTTTGCGCTACCTCGAGCGCATCGCCCGCTATGACGCGCACCTAAACAGCCTCGCCGACTTAAACCACGAAGCGATTTTAATCGCCGAAGCCCTTGATGAAGAACGTAAGAAAAAAGGTCCTCGGAGCCCGCTTCATGGTGTACCCATCGTCATCAAAGACAACATCTTCACCCGTGATACAATGCGCACCACTGCCAACAGCCGTGTCTTTGACAATTTTTATGCCCCCTTTGATGCTTACCTCGTCACCACGCTTCGCGAGGCCGGCGCCATTATCCTTGCTAAGGCCAACTGTTCAGAGTTCGCCTACTTTATGGCCATGGGCACGATGCCATCAGGTTTTGGTTCCATGCACGGCCAAGTCAAGCACCCTTACGACGAATCCGTCGATCCGTTGGGGTCGTCCACTGGAAGCGCCGTGGCGGTGGCGGCCGATCTGGCACCGGCCTCCATCGGCACCGAAACCAACGGCTCACTGATGAGCCCCGCCCAACAAAACGGCGTCGTCTCATTGAAACCAACCTTGGGCCTAGTCTCACGCAGCGGCATCGTGCCTATTTCCCTTAGCCAAGACACCGCCGGACCTATGGCGAAAACCGTTAAAGACGCAGCGATGCTTTTGCAGGGCATGATAGGAAAAGACCCTGACGATGTGGCGACCCATCGCACGCCCGATTGGTCGGTCGATTACGCTTCAGCCTGTGAAACCGCCGTACGTGGCATGAAAATCGGGCTGCTCAACTTCACCAATCACGAAAACGGTGAAGAAGAAAAGACCATCATGGCCGAAGCCAAGCGCGTGTTTGAAGCAGCAGGCGTTCAAACCACGCCCATCGACCATGTCTATGACCTGCCCAACAACCTACTTACCTTAACCCACGATTTCAAGCGCGACATGAACGCGTTTCTGGCGCGGATACCACACGCGCCAGTCAACTCGTTACATGCGATCATCGAAGCCAACCAAGCGAACCCACGACGTCATCTACCGTATGGTCAGCAAAACCTTCTGCAAGCACAAGCCACTGACGAGCGCCTCACGAACCCAGCCTACCTCGAACAACGCATCAAAGAAATGGGTGCGGTTAACGCATTTTTGGCGCGCTTTGACAAACACGACCTCGACGCCATCGTGACACCAAAAATTAACGGCTACGCGCCGGTTGGCGGTCTGCCCTCATTAATTGTCCCGGCGAAAAAAATGCCGGACAAAAACCCCAAAGGGCTATTGTTTATTGGGCGACCATTCACGGAGGCGACGCTGTTTGCGCTAGCCCATCATTATGAACAAAAGACAGACCACCAAAGCGTCCCGACGTCTGACCATGTCAACCCATAAAGTCTACACATCATAAAGGAGATGAAACCATGAACATCCTCAACCAGACGTACACGTTATCAAACGGCGTTAAACTACCTAAACTCGGTCTCGGGACGTGGCAGATGACCGACGAAGACGGCTACCGCGCGGTGACTCATGCGCTTAAACACGGGTATCGTCACATCGATACCGCTGCCGGGTACCAAAACGAAATCGCGGTTGGTCGGGCCGTACGCGATGCCGGCCTTCCACGCGAAGCCATCTTTGTCACCTCAAAACTCGAAAGCCACATTAAAACGTACGAAGGCGCCAAGGCGGCCATCCAAGAAACCATGGATGCGCTGAATATCGGTTATGTCGATCTTTTCTTGATTCATGCGCCGTGGCCATGGAGTGAAATGGGGAAAAACTGCGACGAAGGCAACGTTGCCGCCTGGCGAGCGATGGAAGAGGCCTACCACGAGGGTAAATTTCGTGCCATCGGCGTGTCAAACTTCGCGGTTCGCGACATCGAAAACATCCTGGCTCACAGCGACACCGTCCCTCATGTCAACCAAATTGCGTATTTCATTGGCCTCGATAACAATGCCCTTCATGCCTATTGTCAGAGGATGAACATCCAAATCGTCGCCTACTCGCCATTGGCTATCGGGTACGCGCTATCCAACGACCAGATTGTCACCATGGCCAAAAAATATCGCGTCACACCAGCACAAATATGCATTCGCTATTGCCTACAAAAAAACACCGCCCCCCTTCCTAAATCAACCCACGCCGCACGCATCGAAGAAAACGCGGCCGTGGACTTTGACATTGATCACGACGACATGGAAACGCTCGATTCGATTCAAGGCGATCCCCGTCGCTGGGATAACTGAAAAATCAAAAACGAGGACGACGACGTCCTCGTTTTTTTGTCACTCGTTTGGCTAGTTCATCGACCACCGGTGGCGAAGCGTGTCCATTTGGCGGAGGATGTCGAGGGTGGTTCGGTGTGGCATCCAATCGCTTTCAAGCTTGTTCGCTTCTAAACATCGAATAACTTCGTCAATTTGGTATTCAAACCCGTTTGCGCGGTGTGGGTGAGACAGGGTTTCAATCAAGACACCGCCTTTATCATAACGGTGTGCCGTCTCCATCTGCCAAAACCACGGCATACGTATGGAACCCTCGCTTCCATAAAGCCTCGCCTCAATCGGACGATTTTCCGTAAATCCAACCCGCATCGTCGCCGTAGCATGTACGTAGTGATACGTGATGGTTTCGGCGATATCGACGCCTTGATCATGCATCTCAGCGGTGGTTTCAATTCGCTCGGGCGCACCGAAAATAAGGTTGGCAAACGTGATGGCATAGACACCAATATCAAGCAACGCGCCGCCACCAAGCTTTGGATCATAAAGCCGGGTGTCGTTCGGATCGCCCAAAAAAGAAAAATCAATGTCAAGGCGGCATGGTGTTCCAATGACGTGCTCATGAACCCGCCTCACCACCGCTCGCACCGTCGGTAAAAAGCGACTCCACATCGCTTCCATCACGAAGACCCCTTGCGCTTTAGCGCGCGCAAAAACCTCTTCAGCCTCAGCGGCATTCACGGTGAACGCTTTTTCGCACAGCACCGCCTTGCCGTGGTCAATGGCCAGCAGCATCTGCGCTTTGTGAAACGCATGCGGCGTGGCTATGTATACGCAATCCACCAGCGGATCGTTAAGCATCGCTTCGTACGAACCATATGCAACCTCAAAACCGTGCATGGTTTTGAATGCTTCGGCTTTAGCGGCATCACGTGAGGCGATGGCATACGCACACCCTTCAGTCTTTTTCAGTGCTTCTGCAAACGTGCGGGCAATGCGCCCAGCACCAATGACACCAAATCGAATCATCGTCTCATCCTTCCTATGGCTAAGTTTATTGTAGCATTTTATGGCTGCAGTATCATCGGAAGCGACCATTTATGCTATAATGGTTGCGAGCGTCATCATCCAAGGAGGCAAAGCATGATTAAAAACCCCTACCTCAAAGGAAAGAAAGCAATTAGCCGTCTAGGTTTTGGCGCGTGGCCACTTGGTAACACCGCTCACGGCCAAACGATGAGTGAAACAGAAGGCATCAGCCTAGTGCGTGCCGCGTATGACGCGGGCGTCACGTTTTATGACACCGCACCCAACTACGCGAACGGTCGTAGCGAGACGATTCTTGGTCACGCCTTAAAAGGCATCCGCGACCACGTGGTCATCAACACAAAGTTTGGCCACCATTCCGACGGTTCCATTGACTTCAATGAAACGCGCCTTCGTGCCTCGGTCGAAGGCAGTTTGACGCGGCTTCAAACATCCTACATCGATTCGGTAATTTTGCATAATCCCGACCAGGCCATCCTTGAAGGCAAGACTGGGCATTTTGATGAACTTGCCAGGTTAAAAACCGCAGGACGCATTCTTGGCTACGGCGTCAGCATCGACTCGCCCGCTGAGCTCAAACTCGCGCTTAGACGAGACGATATCGAGGTTATCGAGTTGTTGTTTAACGTGTTTTCACAAGCCCCACGGACGATGTTTGAGGAAGTCAAAAAACGAAATATCTCCTTAATTATCAAAGTGCCGTTGGATTCAGGATGGCTTACCGGGAAATACCATAAAGACATGACATTCACCGACATCCGCTCACGCTGGACACAGCACGACAAATGTCGCCGGCATAATCTGGTTGAGAAAATGAAAACGTTAACCCAAGACGACGCGTTGGTCAAATACGCCCTTGGATTTATTTGGTCATACGACGCCATCACCACCGTCATTCCCGGCATTCGCACCAGCCACCAGCTAAAGGAGCATTTGCACGCGGAGGCGTTTCCGTTTCCTTGCGAGTTGAAACAAGCGTTAGAGACCTTCTATGAAACCGACATAAAACCAGCACCATTACCTTGGTGAAGGCCAGATAACACCCTGATGCCGGGGTGTCTTTTTTTAGAAAAAATGTAAAGAAACGGAGTTTTTTTAGAAATAACGAAAACGTTATAGTAAAACGTTTACACCTATGGTATTCTATAAGCGAAAACGTTATCGCACAGGTTAACTTACGTATATTCGTGCTTATTTTCAAGCCATCCCTATCAGGAGGCGTCCATGATTGAACAGGTAGAATCCTCAATGCATCATGGCTTCATGAGACGAAAATCGGTTCTAGCCCCACACGAAGATGTGCCCATCCTTACCGTTGACCTCGCGCAGAAGCACCAGCGAATGCTTGGGTTTGGCGGCGCTTTCACGGAGGCGGCGGCGTACACGTTTTTTCGCATGTCAAAGCCCAACCAAGATGCGATCCTCCGAGCGTACTTCGATCGTGACGAGGGCCTTCGGTATAACCTTGGCCGCGTGCACATCAATAGCTGCGATTTTTCCCTTGATAATTACACCTATGTCGACGACCGCGATGCGTCTCTCGACTCTTTTTGCATTGACAGAGAACGCCGCTTTGTGATTCCAATGATTAGACAGGCACACGACGTCCGTGGTCATGGCGTCCGATTGCTCGCATCACCGTGGAGCCCACCGGCATGGATGAAGACCAACAATTCGATGAACCACGGAGGCTCTTTGAAACCTGAGTTCGCCGATGCGTGGGCGCGCTACTACCTCAAGTATCTCGATGCCATGCGCGACGAAGGATTGGACGTTTTCGCCATCAGCGTTCAAAACGAACCCGCTGCCACACAGACGTGGGATTCGTGCGTGTACACGGCTGAAGAAGAACGTGACTTTATCAAACACCACCTCGGTCCAACACTTAAAAAATCATCGCATAAAGACACGAAAATCATCATCTGGGATCATAATCGCGATCTGCTTGTGGAACGCGGCGACACGGTCCTGAAAGACCCCGATGCGAACCAGTATGTATGGGGCACTGGCGTGCATTGGTATGTGAGCGAGGCGTTTGAAAACCTCTCGACCTTACATGACTTGCACCCCGATAAACACTTGCTTTTTACCGAGGGATGCATTGAAGGCGGTGTGCGGCTCAACGATTTCATGACAGCCGAACGCTACGCTCGCAACATGATTGGTGACATTGCCAATCACTGCGAAGGCTACATTGACTGGAACCTCGTGCTCGATGAACAAGGCGGACCAAACCACGTCGGCAACTACTGTGATGCACCGATTATCTGCGACACAAAAACTGACACTATGCATATCAACAGCTCATATTACGCCATTGGCCATTTCAGTCGTTACGTCGACGAAGGTGCGCATCGTGTGAGCTCGATGCTTAACCATCCTTTCGTTCGCCACGTGGCGTTTGAAAACCCAGATGGCACCATCATTATCGTGCTTCAAAACGAAACAGAGGACCAAGCAACCTTGACCATCAAAGCGCCTCAAGGCAACGGCACCGTCAAACTACATCCGCACAGCATCTCGACGCTGCGCTTAGGAGGAATAACACGATGAGCGACTACCGACTTGAAGGCAGCGACTTCATCATCAACAATTACAACCAGAAAAAAACCTTCGCGAACTTTTTGCCCGGCATCGCCGGCAAAATGGGCATTCCGCTTTGGCTCTTTTACGTGAACCGCGGCCAAGGTGTGGCCGGTTACGGCCTCAAAGATAAAAACCATCCAATCATGGCCTTCACCCCTGCCAACAAGGCCTACGAGACGGCACCCATCACCGGCTTCAGAACGTTTATCAAAGTCGATGGCACCGTGTATGAACCCTTCGCTGTCGACGGCATGCATCCAAACCGCATGATCGTGAGCCACGATGCCTTCTCACTTGAGGAGACAAACGATGAACGCGGCCTTCGCGTTTCGGTCACAACCCACGGATTGGTCAACGAACCGCTCGCCGGGTTGGTACGGCATGTGACCATCACCAACACGTCAGATGAAGCCAAGGCGTTTGAGATCCTCGACGGGATAGCAGAGATTCTTCCCGCCGGCATCCAAAACGATTCATTTAAGGCCGTTTCTAATGTCTTGGCATCATGGATTGACGTCGAACATCTCGATAAAAAGGTGGCATTTTACACTTTGCGCGCGTCAACCAACGACACCAGTGAAATCAACGGGGTTGAGGCTGGCAACTTCTACCTAGGCATGGTGGATGGTACGGTGACAACGCCGCTTGTTGATCAGTCAGTAATCTTTGGTCACAACACCGCCAAAACCACCGCCGCTCACTTTGCAAACACACCGCTTGCGCAGTTCATGGCTGCCAACCAAATTACCACCAACAAGTTATCGTGTGGTTTCATTCCCGCCGTGAAGACGCTTTCGCCCGGTGAAAGCATCCGAATTCACGCCATGAGTGGTCATGCCTCGCACATCGACGTGCTCATTGACGCGCTTCCACGCCTGATGCGTCCCGCGGCCTTCGAACGTAAACAACACGAGTCAAAAGCCATCATCGACAAGCTCATGAACGATGTCGAAACCAGCACCGCCGATCCCCGATTTAACGCCTACATCAAGCAAAACTACCTCGATAACTTTTTACGAGGTGGCTACCCGGAAAAAATCGGCACCAGCATCTATTATCTATACTCGCGTCGCCACGGCGACCTCGAACGAGATTACAACTTTTTTAGCCTCGCCCCCGAGTACTACTCACAAGGCGCCGGCAATTTTCGCGACGTGTGTCAAAACCGTCGTCTTGATACGTTTATCCATCCCTTCGTCGATGATTTCAACATCCACGTGTTTGCGTCGCTGATTCAACTTGATGGGTACAACCCATTATCGGTCAACGGCGTACAGTATCGCCTTGATTCGCTTTCAACCACTGAGAAAGAAGCGCTCATTGCCACACATTTTAGTTCGCGTCACCACGATGTGATTGCCCTGCTGGATAAACCGTTTACCCCTGGGACGCTTGTCAACTACATCGAACGCGAAAACATTAGCGTGCTCACCACGACCGAAGCATACCTGGAGGCCATTGTCAACCAAGCGACGCCGGCGATTGACGCCGCCTTTGGGGAAGGGTTTTGGACCGACCATTTCACCTATCTCATCGACCTAATTGAAAATTACGACGCCATCTTTCCAGACAAAACACATGCCTTGCTGTATGATGAGCCCAAATACGCGTTTTTCGACGCCCCCGTGAGCGTTTTGCCAAAAAGCGAGAAAACGGTGCTTAACCGCGAGGGCAACGTCCGCCAATACAACAGCCTCCGGCATTTCGATAAAGACAAACTGGCGCAGTTTGATCGCGCACCCCACACGACGGCCTGGAGCCTCATCAACGGTGAAACCTATCGAACGACACTCGTGACCAAGCTGCTTGTGCTCACGCTCACCAAACACAGTTTGCTCGACCCCGATGGCATCGGCGTCGAAATGGAGGCAGAGAAGCCTGGGTGGAATGATGCGATGAACGGACTTCCGGGTCTGTTTGGTTCCGGCGTCAGCGAAACGATTGAACTATGGCGCATTGTCACCTTCTTGTTGGAACATCTTGATAACCACGCGTTGCGTGTGCCCACCGAAATTGCCACGCTGTTTCACGCGATGAAGAAAACAGACACGTATCGCGGTCGCTTAGATGCGCGGCACCGTTACCGAGACGCGATTCGTTTCGGACTCAAAGGCCGCGTTGATACCCTGAAGAGCACTGATTTGCGCCAATACCTTGAAGCGCTTAAAAAACACATTGAAACCCATGTGGTTTCCCTCGCCGACGAGCATGGCGGGCTTGTGCCGACATTCCTTTATTACGATGTGACCGAATACGAAGAACTAAAAGGAAAAAAGTCACAAAAAGCCTATCCCCTTGTGCTTCCCAAACGCTACGTTCGCCACGCCCTTCCAGCATTTTTAGAAGCCCCGGCGCGACTGCTTAAAACCGATTATAACCGTGAAAAGCTTCACGCGATGCATGATAAAATCCTCGCATCAGACATCTACGACGAACCGCTTAAAATGTTTAAAACAAGCGCGTGTCTCGATGGGGAGAACCATGAAATTGGCCGCATCCGCGCCTTCACCAAAGGGTGGCTAGAACGCGAAAGCAATTTCTTGCACATGAACTATAAATACTTGCTGGGCTTGCTTAAAGCAGGATTATACGATGCGTATTACGACGCCATCGACACCAACCTCGTCTGTTTCATGGATCCGGCCGTCTACGGACGAAGCCCACTGGAAAACTCGAGTTTCATTGTGCCGACCAACAACCCCGATCCCAGCCTGCACGGTCAAGGATTCTATGCTAGATTAAGTGGCTCAACCGTTGAAGCGCTCAACATGTGGACGGTGATGATGACTGGCGGAAAGCCTTTCGGTTACGAAAAGGGAATCCTCACGTTACGGTTTGCTCCCAAGCTGCACCGCCGCTTCTTTAAAGAAGATAGCACCTTGACGTTCCGCTTTCTTGGCACCACCGACGTGACCTACATCAACCACAGCAAAGATAGTACCTACGAGCGATGCGCCATCTACAAAATCGAACTTGACAACGGTCGCAGCACCACGACCATCTACGATGAGCAACTCGAAGGCACCACCGCTAAGGATGTACGCAAAGGGATTTACAAAAGCTTAAAAATATATATGAATAAAATAGGAGGATAACATGAAGAAAGTATTGAGTTTAGTTTTGATGGCGACACTGATTTTCAGTGTTGGCGCGTGTCAACGCATTGATGAAATCATCGATGAAACGACACCGGATGAAACACCGGTAGAAACGACACCAGATCCAACACCAGATCCAACACCAGATCCAACACCGGACCCAACACCGGACCCAACACCAGACCCAACACCGGACCCAACACCAGACCCAACCCCGGACCCAACACCGGACCCAACCCCGGACATCACACCACCGGTATTAGAAGGTGTTGTGGATGTGGAAATCTTTATGAATGAGGAGTTCGACCCGATGGAAGGCATAACGGCCATCGACGATGTTGATGGGGATATTACCCATCTAGTCACGGTCACGGGCACGGTTGACACGTCTACTGTCGGTGTGTATTTCTTGCGTTATGCTGTCGAAGATAGCGCCGGAAACCGCACTGAGAAAACCCGTTTTGTTGACGTTGTCGTGAACCCTGACGACGTTGGCGATGAGATGGTTCCAAACGGCGACTTTGCCCTTGGCATGGCCTTCTGGACGACAACCTATGGTCTCGAAGGCGGCACAGGCACGTTTAGCGTCGTCGACGGCGAACTTAAGGTTACCATCAACAGCGTTTCTGGCGGCATGTGGGAGCCACGCCTTGAAAACATTGGCATCACGTTCGAAGAAGGCTTGTTTTACGAAGTTTCCTTTGACGCTCGCGCAGACGATCCACGCGCAATTCACGTACAAATTGGCGAACTGTTTCCATCTGCACCTTGGTTTTTGAACTTAAAACCTGCGGTGCCGACTGTGTTCGACCTGACAACCGAGATGGAAACCTATACCTTTGTGTTCCAAATGAACCTAGAAACCAACGATAACGGCGCTGTGCTTTTTGAGTTCGGCACCGTTTCACACAGTGAAACGGGCACCGACAACCTGTTAACGACAGTCTATCTGGACAACGTCGTCATTCACGTAGTTGATCCTTCTGACGTCGACGATGACATTCCACCAGTGATTTCAGGTGCCACCGACAGGACCATTGTTCTTGGCACTGAGTTTGATCCACTCGAAGGCGTTAGCGTTATCGATAACATCGACGG
>SLOP01000040.1 GCA_007132465.1 Candidatus Izemoplasma sp. | reverse complement strand
TGAGATGGGCCTATTATTTGCCGGCGAAGCAGGACCGCAACACTTTGTCCTTGACAACGTCTTGATTGAAGTGGAAGTTGACGTCGATGAGTTTGTCGACGCCGAGTTAATCGTGAACGGCACCTTTGATGCCATCGAATAATAAACAACAAGTTTTATAACGCTTATCACTCTCTGAGAGGGAGGGTGGCAAACCACCCTCCCAGTTTTGAAACGAAAGGAGCAAATCAACGATGAGAAAATTACTGTTGTTCGGCCTGTTGTTGATGTTTGGTGTCGTGATTGCGGCGTGCGATGGCGCTACCCTCGATCCGATTGAAACCATTGTTACCACACCAGATGAGACCACGCCAGATGCGACGACACCGGAGGAAACCCCACCGGTTGGAACGACACCGGAGGAAACCACGCCGGATGCAACCCTACCAGGTGAAACCCCACCAGATCCAACACCGACAGAGGATGAGCCCTCCAACGGTCAAACCCGCAACATAGTGCTTTCGTATGCAGACTGGGGCGACCAGGAGTTGAATCAGTTGTTAATCAATGCCTTCATGGAAAGATACCCAAACATCACGGTTCAACTTCGTCGTGACATCACCGGCACGGGTGGGGCCTTTACAGAAAGCCTGCTAAATGCCCAAGCGGCTGGAGTTTTACCTGATGTCTTTGCGATTGACAATGTCCCTACAGGGGTTTCTAATGGTCTGATGCTTGACATTTCTGAGTTTTGGGACGCCGATCCAGATACCAGTTTTGTGTATCCTAACATTGCCACCACCGCCGTCTATAATGGTGAGCGGCTTGCGATTCCAACGTTCCAGTTCATTAAAGGTATCTACATCAACATCACATTGCTCGAAGACTTGCTTATTCCTATTCCTCCCTTTGATTGGACGTATGACGAGTTTGTAGATTTAGCGATTCAGGTCCGTCAAGCAGGTCAAGCTGACATTATCTATGGTATCGAACCGTGGTTTGGAGACCTTGATTTTGAAGCGATTTGGCCCACGCAAGATTTTGTTGATGTAGGGTATCAAACATTTGATGGTGAGAAGTTTAATTTTACATCACAAGCGTGGATTGACGCTTACAACGCAAAGATCGATCTTTACCAACAACATGTCATTGCGAGCTTCACGGAAGAAGAAATGGACATCCTTGGTGATGTGTGGCCATGGCTTGCCGGCCATGTCGCCTTTAACATCGACGGTTCTTGGATGATGTTTATGATTGATTGGATGTGGGAAGATTACGGGCAAGATGTTGGCTTCTGGCCTTACCCTGGCGGCGCGGCCGGACAGTTCCCGCCGACGATTCTCGATTTTGCCGGGGTTTCATCACAGACAGAAAATCCCTATGAAGCATATCTGCTTGCTAAATGGATGACGTTCGGTAAAGAAGGGTGGCTTATCCGCCTCGATTTAATGAAAGAGCGTGACGATCTGTACCTCGACCGCTACCCCATCGCCGACTATCCAGAAGTATGGGACGCAGCCGAAGATTTCATCGACAACGTGTATGGCTTGCGTCAGAGCATTGATTTGCTCGAATACTCAAAACCAGACGTCGATAAATGGCTCTCAGGCTATAGCCAGTTCTGGGAGTGGGTTGGCTTAAACTACGATTGGGACGCCATATTTGCCGGTGAATTATCCCCTGAACAGTTTGCCATCGACTGGGAAGAGCGAATCAACGAGTTTATTGAGATGGATCTTGATGATCTTGAAGATCTCATAGAAGAAGAACAAGGCAATCAAGAAGAGGAACAAGGCGATTAAACAACCCGTTCACGCTTGGTGGAACCCACCAAGCGTGAACAAATCATGACGAGGTGATGCGCATGCAACGACTGTTACGCAGGATGAAAGCGAGGCATATCCTTTTCGGATTGATTGCACTATTGGCTTTGATTTGGGTCATCAGCGATGATCGAAAAGCAGAAACCATTGCAGCGGTTGACCCGAACATCATCCGCCCCTCAGACGCATTTGACAATCATTATCATCACGTTCGCAGCGCATGGGATGTCGATGCCCCAACGGATGTGGCGGTTGAGATTCCGGCCACCGCCATGGGCGGCGACATCACTGATGGCGCAGCATACGGATATGACGGCGATGTGCGCCGTTTTGAACGCGGGGATGTTATCACCTTGAATGTGACCATCGATGAGGCCGGTGCCTACCGATTATCGCTTGATTATCTTGACATCGGCACAAGCATCCTGACCAACCGTTTGAGCGTCAAAATTAACGGCGCCTACCAATTCGAAGAAAGCCACTCCATTGATTTGCTGACCGAATGGCGTTTCGCGACCGATACTTTTACCCGTGATCGTTACGGCAATGAAATTCTTCCGAATTCTGTCAAACACGATGCGTTTATACGCTCGTCTTTTTATGACGCAACGGCGCTCAACGCCGAACCGCTGACGTTTTTACTTGACGCCGGCGCTAACACCATTGAACTTGTTCACCGTCGAGGTGAGCTCTTGATTGGAAGCCTATGGCTAAAAAGCCCACGAACGCACCAGACATATGATGAGTACCTTGCCCTACACGAAGGGGCCGAGTTGCAACACGACGCCAACCTCATCTTGGGTGCCGAAACGTTTGTGTCTAAAACCAGTCCTTCCACCCGCTTACGAAGCGAACGCAACCCGGGTGCTACGTCCTACGACACACGCTCGCTCAGGCTCAATGCCATTGACGGCTGGAGTTTTCGTCATGGAAATAACACCATCACTTATGAAATCGACGTCGAGACTGCCGGGTTTTACCACATTGGCATCAACTACCGACAAAACTACCTGATGCAGATGCCGGTGTTCCGTGAAATTCGCGTGAACGGCGACGTTCCCTTTGACACCCTTCGCATGGTGCCCTTCCACTTTAGCAACACCTACACCACCATGATGCTGGGTGACGGAGAGAACCCATATAAAATATATTTAGACGAAGGCGTAAACACCTTCTCGATGCGCGTGGTGCTCGAACCATACCGCAACGCCTACGAACATGTCATTCAACTGATGAGTGAAATGACGGACTTAAGTTTGGAAATCCGTCGGTTGACCGGAAACACTCAAGATCGCTACCGGACATGGCGTCTGGAAACACGCATTCCCGACATTCATGACCGGCTTGCCCGCTGGATTGAGACGCTCAAGCATGTCCACGAAGGGTTATCAACGTACAGTGAGCACCACAGTCCTGGTGAGCTGACCAACCTCAGTTTGGCCATCGATCAACTACAGCGACTTGCCGATAACGTCAACAACATCCCCAACCGCATGCAGCTGCTTGCCGACGGCGACGCGTCGACGGCGCAATTGCTTGGCACCATGGCACAAATCTTTTTGGAAAACGGGCTCGACCTCGAGCACATATACGTCGGTGGAGACCCCACGCCCCCGCGCACACGACCGAACATGTTTGTACGAGCCAGCGAAGGCGTGCAACGCTTTTTCCTTTCGTTTTTTATCGACGATTATTCGACTGGCGAGGTCGGCGCCGACACGATTGAAATATGGGTCAACTACCCAAGACCTTACGTTGAAATCATGCAACAGATTATCGACAGTGAGTTTACCGCCCAAACCGGCATCCCCGTTCAACTTTCGCTCATGCCGGATGAAAACAAACTAATCTTAGCGAGCGCGGCCAACCGCGCGCCTGATGTGGCGCTCGGGGTCAACCACTGGATTCCTTACGAATTTGCCATTCGAGGCGCCAGCATGGATTTACGTCAATTCCCTGGTTATGCCGACACTGTCGCCAACTTTGCACCGGGTGTGATGATTCCCTACGCCTTTGAAGATGGCATGTACGGCATGCCGCTGACACAAAACTTCTGGGTGACGTTCTACCGCACCGATATTTTTGAGTCGCTTAATTTGCCAGTGCCGGATACATGGGATGACGTCATAGAGATTTTGCCAGAGCTTCAACGTTTTGGCATGAACTTCTACCACCCACTTGCGATGTTCGGTGGGTTTAAGCCGTTTGTCGCCACCATCCCGTTCATATACCAGTTTGGTGGAGATCTTTATAGCGATGATGGTATGCAGACAACGCTAAACACAGAAGAAAACCTCGAAGGCATTCGCCTCATGAGTGATTTGTTCACGATTTATAACCTACCGAAACAAGCGCCCAACTTCTATAACCATTTCCGGACGGGCCTTTTGCCCATTGGCGTAAGCGACCTCGCGACCTATTTGCAGTTGACTGTGGCCGCTCCTGAAATTGCCGGGCAGTGGGAAATCGCCCCGCATCCTGGCGTGCGCAATGTGCACGGTGACGTCGAACGTTGGGCTGCAAGCGGCGCGCAATCGATGATGATTCTCGCAGACACCAAAATGCCTAATGAGTCGTGGCAGTTCCTCGAGTGGTGGATGTCGACCGATACCCAGGTGAATTTCGCAACGCGTCTGCAAACGACGTATGGAACGGAATTTCTTTGGAACACCGCCAACCTGGAAGCGTTTGCGCAAATCCCTTTGCCAGAAGAACACGTTGACATTATCTTAACTCAGTGGGAGTTCGCCCTGGAAGCATCGCGCATTCCTGGTACATACATGGTTGAGCGTGAGTTATCCAACGCTTGGAATAAAATCGTTTTTAACGACGCAAACCCACGCATCGCACTAGATACGGCCGTACGCATCGCCAACCGAGAGATTATCTATCGCATGGAGGAATTTGGCTACGCCGAGGACGGGGTGTCGTTACGACCCTATCTCGTTCCAACCATCCACACGATTGATTATTGGTTAAAGGAGCATGACGATGACTAGAAAAATGAATTCTCCGTGGTGGTTTTTGACCCCATACGTGCTCTTGTTCGTTGTCTTCATCATCGTGCCCGTGGTGATGGCCATCGCGCTTTCCTTCACCTATTTTAATACCATCCAAAGCCCCGAATACATCGGGTTACGTAACTACATCGAGCTGTTAACACGCGACGATGTGTTCATGCAGCACGTCTTGCCAAACACCATTAAGTTTGCTTTTATCGTAGGACCTGTGGGGTACTTGATGAGTTTCATATTGGCGTGGGTGCTCGCGCAAATTCCGCATCGTTCACGAACCATTTTCGCCATCATTCTCTACAGCCCATCAATGACAGCCGGCATTGCCATGGCGGTTGTCTGGACGGTCATGTTCAGCGGTGACCAAACCGGCTACATCAACGCAACCCTCATGAACTGGGGAATGATCAGCGAGCCGATTCAGTTTTTGACCTCGCCACAACACCTCATGAACATCATGATTGTCGTGTCGCTTTGGAGCAGCATGGGGGTCGGGTTTTTAGCGATGCTCGCCGGCATCATGAACATTGATCAGACACTTTACGAAGCGGCGTACATGGACGGCGTGAAAAACCGCTGGCAAGAGATTTTTTACATCACGATACCGTCGATGAAACCACAGATGTTGTTCGGTGCGGTCATGGCGGTGGTTGGAACTTTCCAAGTCGGTGCGATTGGTGTGCAGTTATCAGGTGCCAACCCAACGCCACAATATGCTGGTCAGTTAATGGTTAACCACATTGAAGACTTCGGTTTTATCCGATACCTGATGGGCTATGCCTCCGCGGTGAGTGTCATCTTGCTCATCATGATATACATGATCAGTAAAATGACCTTTAATCTGCTCGGCGAT
Source organism: Candidatus Izemoplasma sp. (assembly GCA_007132465.1). GTDB lineage: Bacteria > Bacillota_I > Bacilli_A > Izemoplasmatales > Izemoplasmataceae > SLQR01. Next base: position 31,999 of record SLOP01000040.1, on the reverse strand, counting down.
AAGGATAAGGGGTGAGACGATGGCTAAAAGTTTTAGCGGGATGAAAATTAATCCAAAACGATTCCATCGTAGCCAGTTGAAGTTTTACATCATTTTATTGCCGATGGCACTGTTTATGGCTTTGCCGATTTTGTTCATCGTGAGCCACGCTTTTAAGCCGATGAACGAACTCTTTGCCTACCCGCCGCGCTTTTTCGTGCGCGTGCCCACTTTGCAAAATTTCCGCAACCTCATTGATTTAGCCGCGGAGTCAGGCATTCCTTTCAGTCGTTATTTGTTCAACAGTTTGCTTGTGACGGGCATCGGTGTCTTTTTAAGCATTCTGGTGACATCACTGGCGGCCTATGGCTTGTCAAAACTTAAGTTTAAAGGCAAGAAGTTGCTGTTTGAAATTAACACTTTGGCGCTGATGTTTGTGCCCATTGCCGTGATGATACCACGGTATTTAACCATCGCACGGCTGGGGATGATCGACAGTTACGCGGTATTGATTTTACCGTTGATTGCGATTCCTGTGGGCTTGTTTTTGATGAAGCAGTTCATCGACCAAACGCCTAATGAAGTCATTGAAGCGGCAAAGATTGACGGCGCGAGTGAAATGCAGATTTTCCTTAAAGTCATCATGCCGATCATTGCGCCGGCGATTGCGACTGTCGGCATTTTGTCGTTCCAACTGATTTGGAACGACGTGGTCGGGCCGACGTTATACATCGACCAAGAAGAAATGAAGACCTTGTCGTTTTACTTCCAGACTTTAGCGGCCCTTGTTGGCACGCCAGCGGGAGGCAATCCCGTGGCGGGGCAAGGCATGCTGGCGGCGGCAAGCTTGATTATGTTTGTGCCGAACATTCTCATGTTTTTATTCCTGCAATCTAAGGTCATGAACACCATGGCCCATTCGGGGATTAAATAATGAAGCGACTCCTTTGGTTGCTATGCATTCTAACGATTGCCATTCTCGTCGTCGGCACCGACGTGAGGGCCGAGACAGGGGTTCGTTACCACACGTTCACCATGAGCGAAAACCGTCTTGTTCGCACCCAGACAGCTTACGTCCCCATCGCAACCATCAACGAGATTGGCGGCCATGCGTTGGTTAGGCCGCGTGACATTCACATCGACGCAAACGACATCATCTACATTGCGACGCAAAATCCGGAACGAACCTATGGTAAAATCATCGTCTACAACATGAACACAGACGATGTGCGCGTCCTCGGCACCGACTTTCTTCAGGAACCCTTCGGTGTCTTCGCTAACAAGCGCGGTGAGATATACGTCGCCGATCACGGCAACAACATCGCGTACCACCTTTCACCTGACGGTGACATCCTTCAAACATTTACCCGACCGGATTCACCGTTGTTTGGTGCCGGTGACTTTCGTCCGAGAAAGATTATTGCCGACACACGAGGCAATGTGTATATTTTGAACCTTGGCGTGCGCGGGTTAGCTCAGTTCAGTCACGATGGTGAGTTTTTAGGCTATTTTGGCACAAACACCGTGCAGCCGACGTTGCGCACCATCTTGCAACAAACGTTTTTCACCGAAGAACAGCGCGCTCGCCTATTCAATGTCATTCCCGCGGAAATAACCAACATGGCCATCGACAACCGTGGCCTGATTCACACTGTCAGCAGCGGTGTTGAGGGCGTTGGCGTGAAGCGGCTAAACTTAAGCGGTGGAAACGTCCTCCCTTCCATGTTCAACGCCCGCGATTTGGTTGATGTTTTCGTGGGACCGATTGGCAATATATACGTTGTAACCGCCTCAGGCTACATCTTTGAGTATGACATTGAAGGAAACCTGCTTTTCATGTTTGGTGGCCAAGATGGCAGCAACGTAGTGCAAGGGCTCTTCAACACGCCCTCAGCCATTGCCGTGGATAGCGCTTTCAATGTATACGTGTTGGATCGGCTATCGGAAGAGATGAAAATCTTCTATCCAACCGAATTCACTAACCTAGTTCATACTGCGCTCGAACAGTATCAAGACGGTGATTATGTTGCAAGCCAAGAGCCGTGGGAACGCGTGCTAAAAATGAACGACTTCTTTGACCTCGCCCACCGAGGACTTGGCAACGCTTACTACAGCTTAGGACAGTATGATGAAGCGCTTGAGGAGTTTTATATTGCCAGCGATCGCGACGGATACAGCGATGCGTTTTGGGAGGTCCGAAACGCATGGCTCTTAGCCAACGTTGGCTCCATCATTGCGGCGCTCTTCGTGGTTTTGATTGCGTTAACCATTAACATTAAAGTGAAATTTATGCCCTACATCATGAGTCCGGTAAAAAAAGCCGTGCGTCTGGGCCGGGATAAATCCAAAACATTTGATGAGATACTGTATGTGTTCACCTACCTCAAAAACCCTGCGGATGCCTCGTACTTTATAAAGCGAAAAAACCGCGTCAGCACCTTCTCTGCGACCGTGTTACTGATGATTTACTTCCTATGTTATGTGTATTATATTTACAACCTCAACTTCTTGTTTAACCCTCGCCGTCTAGCTGACATCAACATGGTTGAAGAAGTGATTAAAGTGTTTTTACCCATCTTGCTTTGGGTTGGCTGCAACTTCCTCGTCGGCTCCATTCGCGAAGGTGAAGGACGTCTGCGCGATGTGTACACGACAACCATCTACGCCTTAGCGCCATTTTTCATAGTGTTGCCGGTGCTCGCCATCATGTCGAACGGACTCACGTATAATGAAGCCTTTCTAATCACATTCATTCAAGGCCTCAGCATCCTAATGACCGCGATCTATTTCTTTTTCATGGTGAAAGAGACGCACTTTTACACCGTGAAAGAAACGTTCTCAAGCCTGCTTATCTCGGCGTTCACCATGGTGATGCTGTTGCTTGGCGTCGTGATTGTTTACGTGTTGCTCAACGAACTGTTCGTGTTGTTACAAGACTTAACCTTGGAGGTGTATTACCGTGTCTTCCATCCTTAAAAAATGCGGCGTCATCGCCGGTTTAGTTGTCTTGCTCACCTCTGTGGTCTACACCGCCTCGGACCCATCGTACCCGCGCAACGCGTCGAGCGATGAAATTAATCCGTTTATTGACAACGCCTTGATTGATTCATCGCGCTTCACGCAGCCTGAGGACATGCGGCCTGTCGATCCAGATGATTACATCGACATCGTTCGAGCCGATACCTTCATGCTTGAAAACGACCATTATGAACTGTACATGAACCAGACGACGCTTGCGTTTAAAGTGCTTGATAAAGCAAGCGGATATGTTTGGAGCACATCGATTCATCGTCCGGAAGCCGACACTGAATCATTCACCAAACTTTTACAAAGCGGCATTGGCTTCGAATACATTGAAGTCGATCGGAACATGAATTTGCGCCGCAACATTGGCATTACCGATACCGTGTTCACATACGACATGACTATCCAGGATAATGACATCATCTTAGACATCTATGTGGGTGGCTTTTGTGCCAGAGCGGTTTGCAGGCTGAACTTTCCTCGATACCTCGAGGGCGAAATTGATCTCGATCGTATGATTGAGCATGGATACACCGAATTGTCTTTTGAGTTTCAGCTCATCGTGAGCCTCACCGATGAAGGCATTCGTGCGCACATTCCTTTCAACGGCATCAGTGAAAACCGCGACGAGTTCCGTCTGTCGAGTTTCATCGTTTTCCCGGCGATGGGTGCCACTCGGATGGATGATATCCCGGGGTACATGTTTATTCCTGATGGGGTTGGGGCGTTGATACGTTACACCGACAACCAGGGTCGCTACAGCAACTTCTATGACGAACGATTCTACGGACCAAACGCGGGCGTTAGCACGATTCGCCAATCCGTGACGAATTACCCGTTGTCGATGCCAGTCTTTGGGGCGGTGCATGGCGTGCACCAACATGCGTTTCTCGGCATTATTGAATCGGGCGCGCCAAGCTCGCGATTGATTGCCTTTCCTAACGGCGTGGGCAACCAAAACCACAACTTAATCTTCACAAAGTATGATATTATGTCGGTCTACACTCAAAGTTTTCAAAGCGATGGCAGCGGTGGGGCGCAACGAACCTATCAACTCAGCGACGATGACTTCACCATTCGTTTTGATTTTCTCCGTGACGACGCAGCCGATTACGTCGGTATGGCCAATCACTACCAAGCGTATTTACGCGATCAAGGCGACATTACCAGACAGCTGGCCGAGGTGGATGACATCCCTATACATCTTCAGTATTTAATGGCGGACTCAAAGAGCCAGTTCATTGGTAAAAGCCTTGTGGAGATGACAAGTGTTGATGATGTGATGGCAATGTACGACCACTTCATGATAGCTGGCTTAATCAATCAGCGCGTATCCTTGTTGGGATGGAATCGCGGCGGTTATAGCGGCAACTTGCCAAGCGCCCTCACCGTTGAACGGCGCTTACGAGGCGAGGCCAATTTTGATGATTTGATTGCACACATCAACGAAGCAAACTCGGTCATGCTCGTCAACAACTACGTTCGAGCCGGCGCTGACGCCCGAAGAATCTCTGTGCGCAGCGACGTTGCTCAAGGCGTGAACCGTTTCCGTTTAGAGCACCTGTGCATCGATTGCGTGCACACCCGCAGTTATCTCCTCTATCCTGAACATTCCATGAACTTGGCTTTAGATGATTATGATCGATACCATTCGCGCGGAGTTGACGTGCTTTTCGAGATGCTTGGTTCGACACTTTTCTCATACTACGATCGACAAGCTTATCCTCGCTCGGCGGCGCTTCCTTTCTACGAAAGCATCATGGCGCGCTATGAGGGTAGAGGGCATTACCGCTACCCCAACGCATACGCCTACCCCTACACAACGGAATTTTTCGATGCGCCGTTGTATAATTCGCAACTTAACTACTTTGATGATTTGGTGCCGTTTTTGCCCATCGTGTTACGTGGGCACATGAATCTCTACAGTCAATTTCTGAACTTCAACAGCCTTGGCACGATGCAACTGCTGATGCTTGTGGATTTTGGCATCTACCCATCTTACGTGCTGACGAAAGCGCGCTCGAGTAATCTCGCTGGCACCGACATTGAACGGTATTATGCCACGCAGTTTGACGCATGGTCTGAGACCATCATTGAACAATATCGCTTCATTAACGAAGCATTGCGGTTCACGCATGGTGAGACCATTGTCGCGCGTGAGGTTATTAATCCTGGTGTCGTCAAGGTAACCTACACCAACAACGTTGAAATCATCATCAACTACACGCATCAAGAGACAACGGTAAACGGTGATGTTGTCTCAGCGCTCTCTTACCGCGTGAAAGGAGGGCAACCCTGATGAAGAACCTCCTCGCTACCATCGGTCGGTTTTATTATCAGACGTACTTGCCCTTTAAAGACAAAGTAATCTACCGACTGACACATAATCGTTTGTTGCGCTCGACCCACACCGACCTCGTTATTTTTGGTAAAATTAACGTCGCCATCACCAACCGACGCCGTGAGAGTGTGGTTGGTCTCGCGTTTATCCTGTTGTGGATTATCGGGTATTTGGTGTTTGCGCTTTACCCGGTCTTTTACACGTTATACTTGAGTTTTTTCAACGTGTTTTTGGACGGGCGCGCGCTACGACTTGAGTTCGTTGGCATCGGTAACTATCAAGCCGCGTTTTTACAAGATCCATACTTCGTTGACGTGCTTGTTAACTATACGTTGGAGTTGATTCTTAACGTTCCTGTTACCATCGTGTTTGCGCTTATTATCGCCATGTTAATTAACCAAAACGTGCGCGGGCGTGGCGTGTGGCGGACGATTTTCTTCTTGCCCGTCATCATCTCATCAGGCCCGGTCATTGCCGAGTTAATGAACCAAGGTGCGACGACATTACCATCGATTGCCAACTACACGTTCATCGACATGATCCTAAACAACATCGGCACGTTTTTATCAAACCCCCTGCAAGCGCTCTTTGAGCAAATACTCTTGGTGCTTTGGTTTGCTGGCATCCAGATTCTCATTTTACTTGCCGGTTTACAGAAAATTGATAAATCTATTTACGAAGCCGCTCAAATTGATGGCGCAAGCCCGTGGGAATCGTTTTGGAAGATTACCCTGCCATCAATCATGCCTTTGATTGCCGTGTCAATCATCTACACCGTGGTCTCGATGAGCGTCTTTAGCTTGAATGCCGTCGTCGTTTACATCAGACACACCATGTATGGGTTGGCGACCTCTGATCTGACCACGGGATACGGCTACAGCGCCACCATGGCTTGGATCTACTTCCTGGTGATGGCCATCATCATCGGCATATTCATCGGCATCATTTCACTTCGAGGGAGGCTAAAACAATGAAGCATTTCCTCACGCGAATCCGCGCCTTTCTCGTGGCAGCCAAAAACACCGTGACACGATGTGTCAAGACGTTAACGAAAGATAACGTCAAACACTTTTTGTTCGGCATGAAAATGACCGACGGTTTTGTGTATAAATTTGTCATTCATGCTTTGTTAATCAGTTTAGGGTACATCTATCTGTACCCGGTGTTTTACATGGTCATCACCAGTTTTATGTCCATGTCAGACCTCGTCAGTGCCAACGTGCGTTGGATTCCCTCTTCCCTAAACTGGGATAACTACCGCTTGGTATGGGAAGCTATTAACTATCCTCGGGCTTTGCGTGAAGCACTCATGCTTGCGTTCTTTCCTGCCCTGGCGGCCACCGTCTCAAGTGCGCTGATTGGGTATGGATTTGCGAAGTATCGCTTTCCGTTCAAGCGCACCCTCATGGTGTTGATGATTTTGACGTTTATCGTGCCGCCACAGATTACGATGATTCCGACGTTCCGAATGTATGCGAACTACGGACTTTTAGGCAGCGTTCGAGCGTTTATCTATCCCGCGATTCTCGGTCAAGGATTCAACGGCGCAATATACATCCTCATTTTCTATTCGTTCTTCCGCATGATTCCTAAAAGCCTCGAAGAATCGGCACAACTCGATGGCGCATCGCCTTGGCAAGTCTTCACAAAAATCGCCGTGCCGTTGGCCGTGCCAGCCATTATTATCGTGTTTTTATTCAGTTTTGTATGGTATTATAATGAGACGTACGTGAGTGGTATTTTCCTCGGCTATCGCGTTTCCACTGAACCCACCGGTGACTGGTTATTGATGACCTTACCGCTTCGCGTCGAGCAGTTTTTCGCGCAATACGATGCGCTATTCCCGGTGGGCAGTCCGGCCCGCGAACTGATTCAATCATCAAGAATGGCGGGGAACTTGCTAGCGATCTTGCCGCTGTTAGTGCTGTATTTCTTTACCCAACGCTTCTTTGTCGAAAGCATTGACAAAACGGGCATAACAGGAGAGTAATAACAATGATAAAACGGCTTACATTCATCACCGCGTTGACACTCGTTTTCACGCTTGCATCATGTGGGCGTGTCGATGATAAGACCCCGGATCCCACGCTTTCACCAGACCCCACGCTTTCGCCAGACCCCACGCTTTCGCCAGGCCCCACGCTTTCACCAGACCCCACGCTTTCGCCAGACCCCACGCTGACGCCAGATCCTTCTGTGACTCCCGTCCCAACGGAGACAGAAGATGTTGATGAACGGGCCTTGGTTCCCGAACGGTGTGCTTATCTGGACAACATTGACGATTGGCAGCCGGTATGGTGCGATGAGTTCGACGAAGACGGCTTACCCAGTTCTGATCGATGGGCGTATGACGTCGGTGGACATGGATGGGGGAACAACGAGCTGCAGTTTTACACGAGCGCGAACCTCAACAACGTTTTCATTGAAGACGGTGTGTTGCATATTCGCGCGTTGAAAGAATCACATCAGGGCAACGACTATACGTCCGCGCGCCTCGTGACGAAATATTATGGTGATTGGGAGTATGCACGCATTCAAGTGAAAGCGCGGATGCCTAGCGGCCGTGGCCTATGGCCAGCTATTTGGATGTTGCCGACCGAATGGCGGTATGGCAACTGGCCATACAGCGGTGAAATCGACATCATGGAGTACGTAGGTTATCAGCCCGGTGTGGTTCACGGCACGATTCACACCGGCGCTTACAACCACCAACTTGGCACACAGATTGGGTATTCTCGCGTTGTCCCCACGGTTGAAGATGCGTTTCATGTGTACGAAATGATATGGGAACCTCGAAGCATTCGGTTGCTTATCGATGGGGAGCAGTTTGCTGTTTTCGGTTACAACCCTAACTTTAACACTCACGTGTCCAACCCCGACGCATGGCCTTTTGATCAACCGTTTCACCTGATCCTCAACCTCGCGGTTGGCGGTGATTGGGGAGGCGCACACGGCGTGGACGACAGCATCTTCCCCCAAAGCATGGAAGTAAAGTACGTGCGCGTTTATCAAAAAGATTACGCTGGCATGACCGACGATGCGCCCTCTCAAGTCAGCGGCATGACAATGATTTGGAACACCCATGATGCCATCCGTTTAAAATGGAACCATGCCGATCATGACGTGATGGTGTCGCATTATAACGTGTATGTGAATGACGTCTATCACGGTCAAACGACGCTAAATGCCTACACGGCTGATCGATTAGATCATGGTAACGACTATGTGATTACCGTCGAACCCGTTGATTTTAAAGGCCAAACGGGTCCGCCACGATCCATCCTCTTATCAACAGAAAGCATTCAAACCGTGACTGAACGCATTCAAGCGCAAGATTACACCACCATGCAAGGCGTGATAAGCGTCCTCACCGATGATATCGATGGGGAGCGTCACCTCACGTCCATTGACACGGGCGATGAAATGGCCTATGTGCTTGAAGTCGAAGAAGACGGCACATACCGTGTGCACTATCGCCTGAGAAGCGAAAGCGGGGGAGAGATTGCCCTGCGAACCTTGGGCGCCTTGCCTCACGCAGTCACGTCAATCCCCACCGACACCGACGGGTGGGTCACGATCACGAGCGAACCCTTTTTCCGGCGTGCAGGCGTTTACACATTCCGCTTGGTGGCCAACGTAGGAGGGTTTGAGATAAACTATTTTGAATTTGAACGAACGGAGGATGACAATGGTCACGATTAAAGACATATCCAAGCGGGCCGGTTGCAGTGTCGCGACGGTGTCAAAAGTGCTGAATAACTACAACGACATCTCTCCCCAAACCCGTGCCACCGTGCTGAAAGTGTGCACTGACATGGGTTATGTGCCTAACTCTTCAGCGCGATCGCTGAAGACCCAGCGGTCTAACACCATGGGCGTTATTTTTGAAGAAATCACCAACCTCGGCTTGCAACATCCGTTGTTTGCAAAAATCCTTGAAAGCTTCAGAAGCACCGTCCAAGCCAACGGATACGACATCCTGTTTTTGGCGAAAAACATGGGTAAACAAAACGGTTCATACTTGGAGCATTCCAAGCGCAAACAAGTCGAAGGTATTTTGGTGCTCTGCGAAGATTTTAACACCGAGGAAATGCGCGAGTTGTATCAGTCGACACTGCCTGTCGTCATCATTGACTACTCGGTGGAAACCGCGGTGACGATCACCTCAAACAATGAACAAGGGATGCAGCAAGGCGTGCGGTTTTTACACGATCTCGGCCATAAAAAAATCGCTCATATACACGGTGATCGCTCCACCTTCATTGGTGGCACGCGCTTAGAGGCGTTTGAAAAAGCAATGCACAAGCTTAACATTCCGGTTCGAGATGAATACCTCATTTCAGGGAAATTTTTCTCCAAAGAAGATGGCTACCGCGCCATGAAAAAAGTGTTGGAGCTCACCGATCAACCCACCGCGGTGTTCTGCGCCTCCGACATGCAAGCGATCGGTGCGATGCAAGCGATTAGGGAAGCCGATAAAACCGTGCCCAACGATTACTCTCTCATCGGGTTTGACGGGATTGACCTTGGCCAGTTAATCACACCAAGGTTGACCACGATACGCCAAGACGCACGACGGATGGGCGAAATCGCGGCACGCAAAATGTTGCAGATGATTGACGGACCCGACGTCGACATGAACGGCGAAACCGTCACCGTTGACACGTATTTAATCAACGGCGACACAACACGGGTATTAAAAACTGACGAGGAGCGCCTATGACATTAATTAAACATTTTGATTTTACTCGCATGAGTTCACTTGATCGAGACATATGGAACGTTGAGGTTGGTGAAAAATGGGCCAACAATGAAGTGCAACACTATGTGGATGATCCAAAAAACCTCTTTTTTGACGACGGGCTCGTCATTCGCGCCACGCGCGAGGGCGATGTTATTCGGAGTGCTCGCATTAACACCAAACATAAATTCAGCTTTCAATACGGACGCATCGACATCGTCGCCAGCGTCCCCGGCGGCAAAGGCACGTGGCCGGCTTTATGGATGATGCCCGAGGAGAGCCGCCAGGGGCGGTGGCCAAAAAGCGGCGAGATCGACATCATGGAACACACCGGTAATGAACCCAACAAACTTTACACCTGCTTGCACACCGAGAAGTACAACCATCGCGTGCAAGAACAATACGATCACACCGTCACGATCGACCCCATGGTTGACACGTTTCGTACCTACTCGCTTAGATGGGAAAAAGACACCATCCGCTACGAAGTCGACGGCGACAAAGTGACCACCTATACCCGTGGTGAACAGGGTCGTGATGCCTCGCCCAGAGGGTGGCCTTTTGATCAACCGTTTTACCTCATCATAAACCTCGCGATTGGTGGCACCTTAGGCGGCATCGTCGATGGTGACTGCTTTCCCCAAGACTTCAAGGTTCGAGACATTAAGATCTATCAATGATTTGATTGAACACGGCGTGGAGCGAAAGGCTTGGTCTGAAGCCTAACGACAAACGCATAGGTATCACCCGATAAAACGCCATGAAACAACCTAGAAATGGGGCGCTTAAGCAAGCGCCCTTTATAATGTCAACGATTGGTTGACGGCCACGGTTGCACTTTGCTAACCTAGTCATTATAATGAGGGTGAACGACACATCGCGGAGGTTACCATGAAACCTTGGTTTACCACACTGGACCGAAAGACAAGCGATTCTGCAAAATGGCAAATCGCTAAAAACCAAACCGAACGCGACGACGTGCTGACGTTTTCGGTTGCCGATTCCGATTATGAAACCGCACCCATCATCAAAGAAGCCTTGAAAGAGCGGGTGGCACACGGCGCATTCGGCTATGCCATGGTTGACGACAACTATCGCGATGCCGTCACATCATGGTGTCAAAAACGCTATGAACTGTCGATTGACCCAACATGGGTTTCACCCGCACCGAAAGTGTTAAACGCACTTAGCGTCATCATCGACGTGTTCACGAATGAAGGCGATGGTGTGCTTATCCAAACGCCGGTCTATCACGTGTTTGAACCGGTCATCAAGCAAAATCGGCGGCGTGTCATCGACCATGAACTCGCCTATAAAAACGGCCGTTATAGCATTGATTACGAACGGTTGGACGCGGATCTTAACAACGCATCAATGGTTATCCTCTGTAGCCCGCACAATCCCGTGGGGCGCGTTTGGACGAAGCCTGAACTGTCGCGCGTGGTCCAGCTTTGTCAAAAACATAAGGTGCTGTTGGTCAGCGATGAAATTCACGCCGATTTAATCATGCCAGGGCATCGTTTTGTGTCTTGTGGTGCGTTTTTTAATGAATATGAGGGCATCATTCTCGTTTCTGCCCCCAGCAAAACCTTTAACGTCGCCGGATTGCAGATCGCCCATACCATCATCAAGCACACCCCAACGAGGCGTAAACTCGCCGCGGCCTATCAGCGCCTGCACTTATCAGGACCCAATGCCCTTGCCATGGCCGCACTGAAAGCGGCCTACACTGGCGGAGATGCGTGGGTTGATGCACAAAACAAGCATATCGTTGAGAACTATCAGACGCTTAAGGCGCGTTGGGAATCGTTCGCCGACGACGCCTACATTGCCCCGTTGGAAGGCACATACCTTGCCTGGCTTGACGTGCGTTTCACGGGCATTAACGGAACCGCTTTTGTCGAAGCCTTAAAGCAACGCCATGGCGTTGTGTTGAGTGAAGGCGCGGCGTTTGGATCGCAGGCATCGCGTTTCGTTCGGCTTAACTTGGCCTGTTCACAAGCACAGCTAAAAGAAGGGTTGCGTCGCATCGCCGCATTTGTTGATGAAACCCTTCGACGGTGATAATGAGGTCTGGTGAAAGGGGGAAAATTGGTGAATGAAACGGCACTGAAAATTCACCTTTATGGCATAGTCCAAGGGGTAGGCATGCGCCATCACGTGCGCAGGCAAGCTCAACACCACGGGGTCCGTGGTTATGTTAAGAACCTTGCGAGCGGATCGGTTGAATGTGCCGCCATCGGCGCGCGGCCTGCGGTGGCATCATTCCTGTCGGCGGTGCGTGAGCATCCGCCGGGGCGCATCGATCGTATTGAGACAACGCCACTCGACACCGACGAACCTTTTGTAAGGTTTGAAATTCGTTTCTGACGGGGCTTCGCATCCGACGCCGAGGAACCAAACGCCCGTTGGTGGCCGAGGTTAACCGTCATAGGACCTACAATACAAGCGTGTCTTACAAGCATGACGAAAGGTTGTGCTATGACACAAATTACCTCACAATGGGTACAAAAGGCCTCTCCATGAGAACCATGGACGGTTCGGTTTGACGAACCGTCTTTTTTTGTGTTTGTAAACTATTATAAACTGGAAAAATTTCCTGTTTGTGGTCGGTTCTGGTATAATTGCTTTAATTACGCTAATGTATAAGCATAGGAACCTGTGTAAGGAGAAGCAGCGAAAGGGGCCGAAAGAAATGATACGGTATGTGGTATGGCGAGTGGTATGGCTCATGCTTTTGATGATGATCATTTTTACGGTGCTCTATTTCATCACCAGCATGACGATGCTTCGGCATTGGGGCCGTCCCCCCTATGATTTGCGTGCAGAATTCTTGCTATCATACACGCGCTTTTTGGACTATGTTCATGGCATTCTCACCAGTTGGAATTGGGGCGTCACCGGGATATACGATGAAAGCGTTTGGAGTTTTGCCTGGCAACGCATGTGGGTTACCATGCGACTGAACTTGTTAGCCTTGGCCATCTATCTTCCCATTGGCATTATCCTCGGCATTGCCTCAGCATTGAAAAAGGGAAGTTGGTTTGATCGGGGGGTGTCAACTGTCACCATGGTGTTTGGCTCCATCCCTCATTTCATCTTGGTTTTGTTGCTTGTGGTGTTTTTCGGCATCCGATATCGCATTGTTCCGATGCAGTTTCCGGGGTTTCACATCGACGACACAGTGCGCCTGCTGAAGGGCTTGGCCATACCGATGTTTGCCCTGTGCATGCCACCGATTTTTAAGTTCACCCGTCTGGTTCGTGCCGAGTTTATTGATGCGCAATATGACGACTATTTGTTGCTTTGTAAGACCAAAGGGCTAACCACAAGCCAGACCATGCGTCGACACACCTTTCGCAATTGCATGGTGCCGGTGTTGCCGGAATTAGCCCCGACGTTTATTTTCGTCCTTGGAGGGTCTTTCTTTGTCGAGATGATTTATGGCATTGACGGCGTGGCTAGATTGATTTTTGATAGCTTGCTTGTGCCCTTTATGGACAGAACATACATGATTATCATCGACATTCCAATGACCATGGTTACGACGATGTTCTATGCCGCCTTTGGCTTAGTGTTCGCTTTGTTGGTTGACGTTGCGTATCCGCTCGTCGACCCGCGCATTCGCATTGGCGCAAAACCCACCGACCACCAATAGGTTGCCCATCAGGCAGCCTTCTTTTTTAAAAAAACGGCCCGAAGGGGCCGTTTTAATCAACGTGGGAACAAGTCACCTGCAGCGTCTGTCTCAATCATCGCCCGTCGTTCCCGCTGGGCTGTGATCAGCTGCCGATAATGGGTGTGATGCGCTTCGATGTGGTTGGCTTTGCGCATCATGACATCGTAGAATGAATCTGCGTCGAGTGTCTCATCGGTGAGGGTTGTTTCAACTGGGAATAGACCGTCACCGCTGATGGTCAACTGGTTTGTCTTCGGAGAGTAGTGGAAGAACAACACTTCGTTCATGGTCGGGATAAAGACCGTGTCATCCAGATCGGGTGACGGATTGCGTTGGATGGTGGTGACGTTGATGCGAGCGCGAACAAACTGAATTGGATACGTTTTTCGAACAGAAGACAGCGGCGTTGCTTTCACGCTTTTCGCCTCGACTTCAAGCAAGGATCGCCCATCGCACGATTGGTCGAGCGCACAAGTGGACTGCATGTCGCGGATTTTTTTTCGAGCTGTCTGCCATTGGGGCAGTGGATAGGATTCCACGCGATGGGCGCGCTGTACAAGTTCGGTTTTCTTAAGCGTGCCGTCATCACCAAAATCGATTCGCTCAAGGTGAATGGTACCATCGATGCTAAACGTCTGGCGTGATGTTTCGTTAAAGTGTTCAAAGGCGTCGGTATCTCGGGTGTACGAGCGCAACAACACGGTGCCGTCTTCAAAGAGTTGAACCAAGTCGAATCCGTCTTCGTGATAATTGCGTCGTTCCCAATGCAATACACGTGGTTGCATGATTATTCCTCCCATATACTGCGTGTGGTTAGTTTGGTTCATTATAGCATGCCTAAAGGAAAGTATCACGCCAGACACGTTTTCGCATCAAAAAGGTCGACCGAGGTCGACCGAAAAATCATGTGGCGTTCCGGAAGGGACTCGAACCCCCGACCTTCAGCTTCGGAAGCTGCTGCTCTATCCGACTGAGCTACCGGAACATCCTTTATCAGTGTAGCATATTTCACGCGATTATGCATGAACAAAACACAATCCGCATGAAAATTGATGCGCGAACACAGCCCCGTCATTCACCGCATTCTCGTCGAATCTAATCGCCACCGAAGTGCCCTTGACACGCTTCTAACCTCAGCCAGCGTGCCGTCATGCAAGCATAGCTGAAATAAAACCCCGGCCAATGCATGGCTGCGCGTATGGCGATATGACTTAATCGTGAACGAAGGCAAGGGATTTAGGTTGTTTAAAGGGAACGTGCGCTGATTCTCATCAGCGCACGTAATAGGGTTTTTTTAGCATAAAGTGCACAATAGTCTTAAACTCAGTTAAACCAAGCGCTCTTCAGTATCAGGGTTGAAGAAGTGTGATTTTTTGGTGTCGAATACCATGTCAAGGGTGTCACCAAGTTTGATGTCGGTGCGGGCATCGATGCGTGCGACGATGCTGGCGCCGTTGATGGTTGAGGTGATGTTGGTTTCGTTTCCGAGCAACTCAGAGACATCAACAGGAACCTCAACAACCATGTCAGGATGCGCTTGGATGCGGCGCTTATCATCATGAATGTCTTCAGGGCGGATGCCAAGGACCACAAGTTTTTCAATCATGTCGTTGTCTTTAAGGATTTTGTGTTGTGCACCGGGAATCTTGATTTTCATGTCTTTGTTTTCAAACACACCGTCGCGCGAGACCTTGCCTTCGATGAAATTCATGGGTGGCGTGCCAATAAACCCGCCGACAAACATGTTGTTGGGGTTATCGTAGATTTCTTTTGGTGAGCCAACTTGCTGAATGTACCCTTTGTTCATGACGACGATGCGATCAGCCATGGTCATGGCTTCGCTTTGGTCATGGGTGACGTAGATGGTGGTGGTTTCAATGCGAGCGTGCAGTTTAATCAGTTCGCCACGCATTTTGACACGAAGCTTCGCATCGAGGTTCGATAGCGGTTCATCCATCAAAAACACTTTGGCGTTGCGCACGATGGCGCGACCCAAGGCAACGCGCTGGCGTTGTCCGCCTGAGAGCGCTTTGGGCTTGCGGTTTAGCAACTCGCTGATGCCGAGCAAATCGGCGGCTTTATTGACGCGTTCACGGATGTCTTCTTTCGGAACCCGTCGAAGTTTTAACCCAAACGCCATGTTGTCATACACGGACATGTGAGGGTATAGCGCATACGACTGGAAAACCATGGCAATATCTCGGTCTTTTGGCGGGATGTGGTTGACGCGTTTTTCATCGATATACAAGTCGCCTTCGGTGATTTCTTCGAGTCCCGCAACCATGCGTAACGTGGTCGATTTACCGCACCCAGAGGGACCGACAAAAACGATGAACTCTTTATCCTTCACCTTGAGGTTAAAATCATCGACAGCCAAAACACCGCCATCGTAGATTTTCTTTAAGGACTTAAAATGCAGTTCAGCCATTGTCTCACTCCTTTATCTCAGTTAGTGCTATTATAGTCAAAAAAAAAGGCAATGGCTATGGGCACATTGCACAAAGTTATCGCGAAAACAAGGTACGAAAGACCGCAAGACCATCAAAAACACGTGGGTTAATGGTGGTCAGCTGTTCAACTTGCTCGAGTCGATACATGACGGTGTTACGGTGTAGGTGTAGACGTTTGGCGGCAATGGAGACATTCATGTTGGCTTCGGCAAAGACGTGAAGGGTCGTCATTAACGACGTATTGAGCTGTGTGGCGATGCCAGCTTTCAGAGTTTCATACACCACGGCGTCCTGCATGACGCGCATTAAGAATGTTTCATGGCTGTAAGCCCCGTAGGGTAAGGTGGTCAGCATACGGTAGAGTTGAGCCTTCTCGACCCAATCAAAAACCCGTTCGTCTAGCGTCGCAACCCGCACGTTTGTCCCGGCATCCGCAATCCATAAATCACGAAGTGCTTCAGGTTTTTCAGGGCGCACATAAGGGTCGAGGGCAACGTCGATGAGTTCGTCGCTTACAACCAGTGAAAAATCCCCCTCAAGGGCGGCATCGACCAAAGGAGCAAGGGAACGTTGGTGCGAATCAGCATGAACCCAAAGACGGAAACGTCGCATATTACCATCCTTCCGATTATGTCTTCTTATTTATTATATCATGGCTGAGCTTGTGCGGTTGTGTTGGTGGCGATAAATGCGCGCCTCAAACGGCGCGAATCGAGGGCTTTTTGCCTGAGCATTCTTAACATTGGCGACATAGAGCGTATAATCCTTAATCAACGAATCAAGCGGATAGCGCATCGGTTTATCGGTGAAGTTGGCGATGACAAGGTAATCGTGGGTTTTCCCTGTCACACAATACACGAAGGCTTGTTCATGGTCGAGGGTGTAAAAGGTGACCTTACCATGGTTTAGCCGTTCGTGCTTGCGAAGGTGTAGAAGGGTCTTGTACGTCTGCCATATGGAATCGGGTTGTTTCTGTTGGGTTTTGACGTTGATGTCGCTGTGGTTGCCGTTGACTTTCATCCACGGTGTGGCGGTGCTGAAGCCCGCATGGGGAGAGTCATCCCATTGCATCGGTGTGCGAGCGTTGTCGCGGCATCGATCGCGCAGCGCTTGCATGGCGGTTTCGTGATGCGCACCGTTTTGTTTGAAGTTACCATACTCAGTAAACACTTCGACGTCACGAAAATCGCTAAGGTCGGTGTAATCGACATTGGTCATGCCAATCTCTTCGCCGTAGTACACAATCGGTGTTCCTGGCAACAAATACAAACAATACGCCAACATCAGCGCGCTGCGGCGGTGGTGGATGGCATCATCTCCGTAATGCGATACAATGCGGGGTTGATCGTGGTTGTGCCAGTAGAGGACATTCCATCCTTGGTTTGCGAATACCTGCTGCCACTTAGCAAAACTGCGTTTGATTTTTGTTACATCCACCGAGCCTTTCGCCCATTTGCCAGGCGTTACGTTATTGGCTTCATCGATGTCCGCCCAACAGTGTTCAAAGTGGATGAGAAGGTTGAACTCGTGGGAATCATACCCTGCATAGCGCAGGGCTTCCTCGCGGCTTGCGCTACCGGCTTCGCCGATGATGAGTAGGTCGTAAGGCTCAAACAACGCTCTGCTGAGTTCTTCGAGGTACTCGTGATGTTTTGGAAGGTTAGAAAAGTGTTCGTAGCCAGGGTTGGCTTCGGGAAAATCCCAGTTTTTTTCCAGGTGGTTTGAGGCGTCAAGGCGAAACCCATCCACGCCAAGGTCAATCCAGAACTGAATGACGGCTTTCATGGCAACACGAACGGCAGGATTTCGCCAGTTGAGATCGGGCATTTTTGCGCTGAAGATGTGCAGATAATAATCGTTGGTGGGCGGATTGTATGTCCAAGTGGAGCCACCGAACCATGACACCCACGACGTTGGTCGTTCGGGGTTCCCTTGGTCATTCATTCGTGGCGGTTGCCAAATGTAGAAATCTCTGAACGTGGTGTGGTCAGGATGCGTTGGGTCTTTGGCAGCTAAAAACCAAGGATGTTCATCGGATGTGTGGTTTACAATCATGTCGATGATGATTTTCATGTTTCGTGCGTGCGCTTCGCTCAACAAAGCCTTAAAATCGTCGAGCGTGCCATAATCAGGGCTTACGTTACAAAAGTCACGCACGTCATAGCCGTTATCGTCCATGGGTGAATCAAAGTGCGGGCTAATCCATACGGTGTCGATGCCAAGGTCACGCACATAATCAAGCCGCTTAATCACGCCTTGCAAATCGCCGATGCCATCGGCGTTGGTGTCTTGAAAACTTCGAAGGTAGACTTGATAGATGATGGTGTCTTGCCACCAGCGCGTGGGCATGTGACATCTCTCCTTGATGTGCGAACTCCTTTTTATAGTACACTGAATCGGGGCATCTGTAAACGTTTGACGCGTGACAATGTCGCGAGTGGGTAAATGATTTTCTGCATACACGCTTGCCAATGGTGTTTTGAGCGTGTACACTGTAAGTAGCGCGCCGCACAATGGTGTGCCATTATTCATGATATACTGAACCCGTTTACAACGAAAGGACGATTGCGATGATAATCAAACCCAAAATACGGGGGAACTTCTTTACCAATGCTCACCCTTATGGCTGTGAAGCCTTTGTGAAAAATCAGATTGATGAAGCCAAACGCCTTCCGTCATTTACCGGGCCCAACAACGTGCTTGTGATTGGTGGGTCATCGGGGTACGGGTTATCGAGCCGTGTCGCGTTGGCCTTTGCGGCCAACGCCAACACCGTCAACGTATCCTTTGAAAGCCCGCCAAAGGGTAAGCGGACCGGCAGTGCCGGCTGGTGGAACAACGTGTTTTTTCAGCGCCATGCTAAAGAGACTGGCAACACCCATAAAGATTTCGTTGGTGATGCGTATGTGCAGGCAACCAAGTTAGCGGTTGCCAAGTACATTAAAGCACACCTTGGACATATCGATTTACTTGTGTATTCGCTGGCGGCGCCATCACGATTGAACGAAAAAACCGGAGAACGCATTCATTCTAGCTTGAAGACGATCGGTGCACCGGTTGAAGGCCAGACAGTGGACATTGCGAACCGGCAATTGGCTAACGTACGTGTGGAATCTGCCAGTAAACAGGAAGTCGATGACACCGTGTTTGTGATGGGCGGCGATGACTGGCGACAATGGGTAGAAACGTTGCGAGAGCAGGGCTTGTTAGGCTCGTCTTTTAAAACGGTTGCGTACACTTACATTGGTGGTGAAACGACGCGGAAAATCTACCGTGATGGATCGATTGGACAAGCCAAGGTACACCTTGAACAAACCGCTCGAGCCATGCACGACACCTTATCTCGAACGCTTGGGGGTGAAGCGCTCGTTTCTTCCAGCAAAGCCGTCGCAACCAAGGCAAGCGTGTTCATCCCGCAGATGCCGGTGTATGGCGCGTGTCTCTACAACGTGATGCTTGAAAACGGCACACACGAATCCATTCTCGCTCACAAACACCGCTTGTTTGCGGAGATGATTTACGGGGATCAGCGCATCGTGGATGAAGCCGGACGGATTCGGCTAGACCACCGTGAGATGGCACCTGAGGTGCAAGATGCGACGCTTCGATTGATGCGCGAATCGGACGAAGATAGGCTCTTTTCTTTGCGCGGCATGGACGCGTTTATCCATGAACTGTATACCTTAAACGGGTTTGGGTTTGCCGACATCGATTATGATAAACCGGTTGACATGGACGCTTTGGCGTTGATGGAACCCGAGTAAGGAGGTGTGGACATGCCGTTTGATTTATGGACATGGTATCACGGCCTTTACATCGCCTCTCCCCTAGTGTTGGCTTATGCGTTATTTCGTTTGACCAGCCGGGCTGATTATGCGGAAAAACGACGGCTTGGGCTATGGCTTTCAAGCGCGGCGATGGTGGTGCTCGTGGTTCGCAACGTCACGATTCTTTTGACCGAGGGCTTTCATGCCCAAGTGGTGCCCTTGCAAGTTTGTCATTTTGCCAACATCGTGCTTTGGCTTGCGTTTTATCTTAGAAGCGATAAACTGTTTGCCTTATCCTTTTGTCTAAACCTGCCTGCGGCGTTTATATCGCTGGTTTTTGCGAACGCTTTGGCAGCGTATCCGAGTTTTTGGATGCTGCTTGCGCAGACGTATTTTTGGGGACATCTGTTGATTGTGATGATTGCGTTATGGGCCGTGCTCGCTGGGATGGTCACCATAGATCGTCGGGTGTTTGGCCAGACGGTGATGTTGATGGCTGGTCTCTTTGTTGGTGCTATGGTCCTTAACAACGTGCTTAAACTCATTCCCACCTTGTCGGAGGCGAACTATTTTTACACCGTGCGCCCTGAGGAAGGCACGCCGTTGGAATGGTTTTACACCCTTGGCGTCAGCGGTGAACTCGGGTTTTTTGAGTACAACGTGCTTTACTGGACGTTGACGGCGATGCTCGGTGTGGTTGTGGTGGTGTTGTTCTATGGACTATACGTGTGGTTGACTAGGCACGTCGACGTCACCGCACGTGAAGCGCGCCGCGCTTAGGTGAACCAGTCAATTCACAAAAATCGCTCACTCAAAAAAAGTCAAACGATGATATAATTGAACTATAAGAAACCCCATTGACAATCACAAACACCAAAGACGAAACGTTCAGAGGAGGACTTTGTGACATGGAAGAGTTGTTAGGCACCGAAGTCGAGGTTGTCGTCGACCGCCCTTTAGGAAGCAGAAGCCCGAATCATGGTACTGTCTATCCCATCAACTACGGGTTTTTGCCAAAAACGTTTGCTGGACAGAAAGCGGTTAAAGCTTATGTCGTTGGCGAATTCGAACCGATTGAACGGTTTGAAGGATACGTGGTGGCGGTCGTCCGGCGAATGAACGAAAGCGCCGACAAGGTTGTGGTGGCCAAGGAACGTGGCAAGTACACAACCGAACAGATTGAAGCACTCATCGAGTTTAAAGAAAGGCATCACCACTCACGTGTGGTGAGCGAACCAGGTAAAACGTAAGCAAGGCCCGCACTTCGGTGCGGTTTTTTTTTGGTGTTAGCGTTGACACCGGCACATATTAATGATACTATTAACTAAAAATTAAGGTATACCATAAAAAGAGGGATACACAATGAAACGTATGCTACTCATCACTGCTTTCATCCTGATGCTAATGAGTCTGGTCGCGTGTGGCAACAGCGAACGCGGTGAACGCCTTCGAGTGGTGGCGACCACCACCTATGCTGGTGATCTCGCCCGTGCGATTGGCGGGAACGCCGTGGAAGTAATCACCTTAATGGGCGTGGGCATTGATCCCCACGACTACCAACCACGTCAAAGCGACACCGCCGCCATTGCGGCAGCGGACGTGTTGATTGTCAACGGATTGAACTTAGAAGAACGCTTCGGACAGGTCCTGCAAAACCTTCAAGGAACCACGCTCATCGTGCTGGCTGATGCGCTTGAAGAGGGGGATGTGATTTACGAAGATGAACACACCCCTGACCCGCATATTTGGTTTGACGTCAGCCTGTGGGCGAAAGCTGCTGAGCAGCTCGCCACGACCTTTGCCTTGCTAGACGGAGACAACGCCGAACTATACAGCCGCCGCCTTGAGGCTTACCTCATTGAACTGTCGTGGCTCGATGCGCATATCCGTGGCCGCCTTGATGAACTCTCACCTGAACGCAGAGTGCTCATCACCGCGCATGATGCGTTTGCCTATTTTGGCCGTGCATACGGCGTAGAAGTGCATGCTGTGCAAGGAATTTCAACCTCGGCTGAGGCCAGCATCGCTGACATTGAGGCGTTGGCCCAACTGGTTGCGTCGCTTGAAGTTCCAGCGATATTTGTGGAATCATCGGTGCCTGAAAGCACCATTCGTTCAGTGAAAGAAGCGGCGGAATCGCTCGGCCATAACGTGGTTATTGGTGGCGCGCTTTACTCCGATTCCACAGGAGATGCCTCGCGAGCCACCGAAACCTACATTCGCACGTTTCGCGCAAACGTGGATTTGATTGTGAACGCCCTTTCCGAGGAGGAATAGACAATGGAATACGCTTTGCATGTGGAAGATTTGACGGTTGCGTATGATAAACAGCCTGTGCTTTGGGATGTTGATCTCGACGTCCCCCAAGGTGTGCTGCTTGGAATCGTTGGCCCTAACGGCGCGGGAAAAACGACATTAATCAAAGCCGCGCTTGGCCTTGTAAAACCGCTCACAGGGTCGGTGTTGTTTGCGGGTGAAACATACAAAAAAGTACATAAACGCATCGCCTATGTTCCCCAGAAGGGAAGCGTAGACTGGGATTTTCCCACGACGGTGTTTGATGTCGTGATGATGGGACGTTACGGCCATCTAGGATGGATTAAACGTCCCGGGAAAAAGGAACGTGACGCCGTGGTTAAAGCACTCGATAAAGTCGACATGCTGGCCTATAAAAACCGTCAGATTTCTGAACTTTCCGGAGGTCAACAACAACGGGTATTCCTTGCTCGCGCGCTGGTTCAAGATGCGGATATCTATTTCATGGATGAGCCATTTCAAGGGGTTGACGTGAAGACCGAAAAAGCCATCGTAACCCTGCTAAAAGCGTTGAAAAACGAAGGGAAGACCGTTATCGTTGTGCACCACGACCTGAACACTGTACCGGCCTATTTCGATTGGGTTGCGCTGTTGAACATTAAGCTTGTCGCGGTGGGCCCTGTGGGTGAGACGTTCACTGAAGGCAACATTCGTAACGCCTATCAAACAGACACCCTGATGTCGCATGAGCGTGATCACGATGCCTGAGTTATGGCTTGTGACAAACTGGCCCTATACTTTGAGGGTGGTCACCATCGGGACGATGTTTCTCGGCTTCATTGCCGGGTTTTTAGGCACGTTCATTGTCCTTCGCAAACAAGCGCTCGTCGGTGATGCCCTTTCGCACGCCGCGTTGCCGGGTGTCGTCATCGCCTTCATGGTCACGCAGGTTCGCGATCTGCCGGTGTTGCTGATTGGCGCGACAATCGCGTCGGTGGTGGCGATGGTTTTGCTGAATGCAATAAAACGGCGAACCACCGTTAAGTTTGATGCCGGCATGGCGTTAATTTTGTCGGGTTTTTTCGGCCTGGGACAGGTTCTGATGAGCCATTTGCAAAAAACGGGTGGCGCATCGCAAGCGGGATTATCCACGTTTATCTTCGGCCAAGCCGCGAACATGGTGCGTGCCGATGTGGTGTTAATCATCGCTGTTTCATTGGTCATTTTTCTTGTGTTGGTGTTATTTTGGAAGGAGTTAAAACTCTATGTTTTTGACGAGCCTTTTTACCGTAGCGTTGGGTTAAGCGAGCGCGCCGCGTCGGGCTTGTTAACCATCACCGTGGTTTTGGTGGTCGTCATCGGCATCCGCACCATCGGTGTGGTGTTGATGAGTGCGCTACTCATCGCCCCGAGCGTTGCCTCCAGGCAATTGTCTAACCGTTTTATGGTTAATGCGCTCTTGGCCGGTGTCATTGGCGCTGGTGCTGGCGCGTTTGGCACCTACTTAAGCTACGTTGGCTCAGACCGAGCAAGTTTACCAACGGGCCCGGTAGTGGTGATGTTGCTTAGCGGGTTTGTGCTTTTTACGATGTTTTTCTCATGGCGACATGGCATTGTGAAACACCGGGTTTCTGTGGCGTATTATAAACGGCGAATTATCAAATATAAGCGCCTTATTCACCTGTATGAACACGGCCCGTTTTCCGCTGATGAACGCGGGCAATATAGCCAGTTTATCGATCAACGCTTCGCGACCATCAAGGCTGGCCAAGTTGAGATGACTGACAAAGGCAAACAGAAGGTGCGAGACATCATTGAGGGGGGACGCCAATGAACGTTGAAATTCTTGCTGTCGCCGTGTTGACGGCGTTGGCCACGAGCTTAGTCGGCGTGTTCCTCGTGTTGCGTCGTCTGTCGATGTTGACCGATGCCATCTCACACACGATACTGCTTGGGATTGTGCTTGCGTTCATGGTTGTGGCTGATTTGACGAGTCCGTTTTTGTTGGTGGCCGCAACGCTCATGGGTGTGGTAACGGTCTTTTTGATTGAAGCGTTGATTCAAACGCGACGCGTGAAGGAAGATGCGGCCATTGGGGTTGTTTTTACGTTCTTGTTTTCAATTGCTGTCATCATCGTGACCACCCAGTTC
The DNA here is from genome assembly GCA_007132465.1 of Candidatus Izemoplasma sp. GTDB lineage: Bacteria > Bacillota_I > Bacilli_A > Izemoplasmatales > Izemoplasmataceae > SLQR01. Next base: position 7,611 of record SLOP01000040.1, on the reverse strand, counting down.
CGGAACGTTCACCTCGACATTGACATGGTATTGCTAGGGAACCTCGAATTTGTCATCTTTGACCGGGTTATGTTGTTTGATAGAGACCTAGGGCCAGCCTCACTGTGGGTGATGGCCGTGGTTTTAGCCATTAACGTGGGTTTGTTGTCGGTGTTCTATAAAGAAATCAAACTCTCGACCTTCGATCCAGCCCTTGCGAGCGTGCTTGGCTTTTCAGCTGTCTTGATGCATTACGGGTTGATGACGATAGTCTCCCTCACGGCCGTTGCGGCCTTTAATGCGGTTGGTGCTATTTTGGTCATCGCGTTGATGATTGGCCCGCCCATCACGGCACTGCTGTTTACCAAGACCTTGTTCCATACCATCGTGCTAACCTTGGCCATCGCGACGTTCAACAGCGTGGTTGGTTATGCGCTCGCGTGGGGGCTTGATGTCACCATATCAGGCACGATTGCTACGATGACGATGGCAAGCTTCTTCTCGGCGATGTTGCTTTCACCCAAGCGAGGACTCTTGTTTGAAGCGTTTCGAACAAAGAAGCAACGAGAACACATCGCGCTTGCTGGGTTGCTCGTTCACGTTGAAAACCATGCAGAATCTGAGGATGCGGCGATTGAACTCAACGCGAACACCCTGCACGAACACATGAACTGGTCGCGGGCATTTTGCGAAAAAATTGTCCAACGAGCGACCGCGCAACACTACATTCGCCTCGAAGGCAACATCATTAAACTGACAGAAACCGGGCATGCATTTTATCGCACGGTTGTCAGCGATTCAAGGGGGACAATCAGATGAATCGAGCGGAAGAAGATTACTTAAAACAACTGTATGAACTGAGCACAAACACGCAGTCAGAACGCGTCAAAACCGCCGACCTGTCAACAGCCCTAGGCCACACGGCGCAAAGTGTCAACGAGATGTTGAAACGCTTATCGGACAAAAACCTCGTGAACTACACACCCTATCACGGCGTGCGGTTGACAAAGAAAGGACACCAGAATGCGGTGCGCATGATTCGCGCTCACCGTCTTTGGGAAGTTTTCTTATCGGATAAGCTAGACCTTTCTTGGGAAGCGTTGCACGAAGAAGCCGAAAAATTAGAACATGCCACCAGCGAGGTTGTGCTCGATAAGCTGTACACCTACTTAGGAAAACCGAAAACATGCATCCATGGTAACCCGATTCCAACCGCTGATGGTCAGGTTGTTCAAGGTGCCACGCTCACGTTAGCGCAAGCAGAACCTGGCGATGTGTTCATCGTTCGTCGCGTGCAAGATCACGCGCCGCTTCTAACGTACCTTCAAGCACGTGACATCGCCCTGGGCGCACGTCTTAGCGTCGTCGGTCATGAAAGTTTAGGCGACACGTTAGTGGTAAAGCACCAAAATCAAACCCATCGCCTTGGACAAAGCATCACAGCCCGCATGTTTGGGGACATCGAAACATAGATAACATTGCTCAGACGACCTCATAGACCCACGTTGACCTGCATCGTCGCAGGTCTTTTGTTTATTCAGGTATTGTGTAACGTATAGTACTGTGTTATACTTGGTATGAGGTGATGCTATGAACACGCAGTTTAAGCGTGGTATATTAGAAATATGCGTGTTGGCGCTTCTGGCGGAAAACGATCAATATGGTTACGCAATCATCCATGCCCTGTCGCAACACATTGACGTGGGTGAAAACACCGTTTACCCAATTTTGCGCCGCTTGACCAAAGAGGGCTACACCGAAACGTACTTAACAGAGTCCAAGGCCGGCGCACCACGTAAGTATTACACCATGACAAAGCTAGGGTTTGCGCATTACATGAAGCAACGTGATGAATGGAGCGCTTTTCTTGCGGGTGTGTATCAAATTCTAAACCGAGGAGGCAAAAAACATGAAGACCTTTATCGTCGATTTAAAGCGCGCACTGAAAAAACGACAACTGAGTGACTCGACCATTGAGGAGATTGTTAGAGACTATGACGAGATGATTCATACAGGCCTTGAAGAAGGCATGAGCGAAGAAGAGATTTTAAAGAAGTTCGGTTCAGTCGAGCACGTCGCCGAGGAACTAGCGAGGGTTGAAACATCAGACCCGAAGGCCAATGCTGATGAAGAAACCTTCATCAAGCGGTTTGATCTCACCGAAGATACGTATTGCATTGAGGTCAAACTTCCCACCGAAAACGTGACCTATCAACAAGGTGAAGATAACGCCATTGTGATCACCGCCAATCGTGCGCTCGATGAGAAGGATTACACGTTTCGTTATGCAAACCATCGCTTAACGATCATCGGCCCACGCGCCAAAGGGTTTGGCTTGTTCAATCTGTTGACGCGTCACTTGCACACGGCAATCACCATCACGCTACCTTCCAAAGCGACCTGTGAACGCTTGCATCATAAGGCGACCAACGGTCATCTTACATTCAAGGCGGTGACCATCGGAGATGTGCGAATCAATAACGTCAACGGCGATGTCGCGGCCACACAATCAACGCTTAACGACATTGTCTACGCCACCGTTAACGGCGATTTAATGATCGAAGATACCACCGTAAACAGTTTGACAACCAACGCGGTCAACGGCGATGTCATGTTAACGAAAACAACCATCAAAGGCGCCATGCATCATGAAACCGTCTCAGGCGACGCCATGCTAAAGCAGGTTACTTGCGCCTCGTTTGACATGTCCGCCGTCAGTGGTGATCTAACGGCAGAAGAGTTCTATCCTGAGTCGTATAAAGCACATACCGTCAGTGGTGATGTTCTTGTCAAAAACCGAAAAGATCACGCCATTACCAAGGAAAACACACGAACCCTCAGTGGGGAATTTCGAGTGGATGCCTGATAAAACACGCAACGTCGGTTGCGTGTTTTTTTTATCATATGTACATGGTGCCCTGGCGCTGGTATAATGGAGATATCACACACGCAAAGGAGCGTGAGCCATGGAAGCGTACTACTTGAAACAAAAGGCGCTCGCCTTGCGCGCGTCATACCGCGTGCTCGATGAAAGCCAAAACACATTGTACGAATGCAAAAGCCGGTGGTTTTCACCTTCGGCGAAAACCGACATTGTTGACGTACGAGAGAATCGACTCCTCTACACCTTAAAACGAAAAATATTCAGTTTCATGCCAACCCATTTGCTGCTTGATCCGCAGGGCAACGAAGTCGCGCAAATGCGGCAACGCTTTGCGATGCGTGGGCGCCGCGTCACAGTCACAAGCCCGCAAGGAGACTACACCGTCGAGGGCAACTATTGGGCGCATGAATTCACCATCTATCATGCTGATCAAGAGGTTGCGAACATCCGAAAAAAATGGTTGTCGTGGGGTGACACCTACGAAATTATCATACACGACGATAAAAACACGGAGCTTTTGCTGGCGATGGTGTTGATGATTGATCGAAAATTTCACACGAAGAAAAGCAGTGGCAGCAACCGAAGCAGAGGAAGGATTAAAAGACGTTAAAAAAAGCCGTCCAGTGAAGCGCACCCCGTCTGTGCACACGCATAAAAAAGTCTAACTGAAACACCTCCTTGTATACTGAAAGCAAGGAGGTGTTTTTTATGGTAAAGAAAGGACAACGTTTTCAAAACTACACGACTCAACAAAGGGATGCGTTCATCAAGGCTCCATCTAAAGAAAAGGTAGACACTTTTTTATCGGTGTCTACCTAAGGGGTTCATTCCAAAGAAGGCCTTTCTCTTTATCTGTCTTCGTGTATGTCGCCCACGAAGCTTATGACCCCTTCAGCGATAATTTTACCAATGTCATCACTTAACTGCTCAAGCGTGACGCCGTGAGGGTTTTGCAGCCACGCTAAATACACATCAAGCGCTCCAGAGACGGTGAATGTGGTCGTAAAGTAGCTGCGTGATGCGGGCGTGTCATGATTGCTTTCGTACACGGAAATCAGCGTATCGACGAACGCGTGTTTCAGTTTTTCCATGAAGGCACTAAGCAACAACGGGTGGTTTTTGAACACATTGACGGCAAGCTCGTTTTCCAACGTCTGCGCGCTTAAGCGAAGCAACGGAGAAGGGTCATGCAACATAGCGTCATGGTCAAAACGTTCGAACTGAACGGTCAACGCCGTTACAATCTCTGTCTGAATGGCATCAACCACATCATGCACATTCGTGTGATGGTTATAAAAGGTCTTCCGGTTAATGTCGGCCTTTGCGGCAATTGCTTTAACGGTGAGTTCATCGATGGTGTGATGGTTCAATAGGGAAAGCACAGCATCTTCTATGCGCTTGCGAGTGCGAATCACCCGACGGTCGATTTTCATTGGCATCCTCCTGTCTGACCTTAAGACGTCACGGTAGGTCTCGTTTAATGTATTATATTATACAGATGAGGATTATGCAACCAGGAGCAATCATCTGAGGAAATTCTCGTGGTCGTTTCTTTTTCGGCGCGTTTGCGTTATAATCGAAAAGAGAACTAACGGAGGATGACACATGGACATTGTACTCGTGTATCTAAGCATTACCCTCGTGTTGTTGTTATCAGCTATCATTAAGGGTGTGAGTGGCTTTGGAACCAGTTTAATCGCTATTCCGGCGTTGATTGCCCTCGGTGTGATGGGTCCCGCCGAGGCGCGAGCCCTCATCGTGTCGATCAATTTGGTGTTGAATGCCATCATTCTCGCCTCGGCACGACAGTTAACCTACGCCCACGCTAAGCCCTATATGCTGCTTATCGCATCTGTGTTTGTGGCAGCATTGCTCGCGGGGTTTTTGTTGCCGCGCGTGACGGCAACCATCTTTCACGTGTTGATGGGTGGCTTGCTTATATTGACCGCGCTGAACCGTTTCTTTGACATTCGTTTCACCATTGTTCACCCTAAACGTTATTACGTTCCACTCGGGTTGGTGGGCGGTACGCTGAACACGCTCATCGGTGCGGGCAGTGTGCCGGTGTTGATTTTTCTTGCCAACAGCGAAACAAAGAAAGCTGAGTTTCGAGTTACCGTCTCATTGTTTTTGTTAATACTGAACGCCGGCAGTCTTATTTCGTTTTTGTTGGCGGGGACCTACGCTTCAGACATCGCGCTGCTCGGCATTGCCTTCGCACCGGTGATGATCATCGGAACATTTTTGGGCATCCGCTTTCAACATCGTGTCAACGAACGCGTATTCAAAAAACTGGTCGCGGTGCTTTTGTTTTTCATCGGTGTCAACGGCATATTGAATTTGTTCTTTAATCACATGGGATAGGGCCCTTGTCGCCATAAACAAAAAAGGTAGACACACAACACGTGTCTACCTTTTTATTGTAGCGTGCTTTACCATACCGCAACATGACCATCGGCACGTTTTTCCGTGCCACCGACACACACGCCTGTTTTAAGGTCTCGCAAGATAATCTGCCCGCGCCCATAGCGTGCTCGTCCTGTATCGATAACCACATCGTGTCCATGTTCTTTAAGCGTTTTGAGCACCGCAGCGGGCATGTCGTCTTCAACATAAAGACGTCTACCCTGTTCCCAAAACCATCGCGGCCCATCCAGGGCACTTTGTGGGTCTTCGCCATCATCGATCAATCGCGCTAATACCTGAATGTGACCCTGAGGTTGCATGAATCCACCCATCACCCCAAACGCGCAGACCGTGTCGTCGGGTTTGACAAACATGCCGGGAATAATCGTGTGGTAAGTCCGTTTTCGCGGGCCGTAGACGTTGGGGTGCCCGGCTTGCGCATTAAAATTGTGTGCTCGATTTTGCAGAGCAATGCCGGTGCCCGGGACGACCACACCCGAGCCAAAGCCCATGTAATTGCTTTGAATGAAGGAGACCAAGTTACCCTGATTATCGGCGGTAGAGAGATAGACGGTGCCACCGCGAGGTGGAGTAAAATCATCCACATCCGCGGCCTGCACGCCAATGCTGGCCACATGGGATTCGATAACGGTTTTGTCTAACAGTGCTTCGGGTTTGATGTGCATCGATGCCGCGTCAGCAACATGGTTAAACGCATCAGAAGAAGCGCGCTTGATCGCCTCAATGCGTTCATGGAATCCTACCTTGCCGTCTTGGTGCATGCGCTCCAGTATGGCAAGGCTTTGAAGCGCGATTATTCCTTGTGTGTTCGGCGGCAACTCATAGACATCATACCCGCGATAACGAACCCGCATGGGGTCGACCCAGATGGCTTCATGAGATGCTAAGTCTTCTCGCCGCAAGAGGCCGTCATGTGCCTGCATCAAGGCGTCGATTTGATCGGCAATGTCACCTCGGTAAAAAGCTTCACCGTCGGTCTCAGCGATGGCTTTTAACGTGGTTGCGTGTCCGGGCAACGTCACAAGGTCGCCAACGTGTGGCGGGTGTCCGTTTGGCGCGAAGGTATCAAACCACGGTTGATAGACCTCGCCGACAAAGCGGTGCTTATAGGCGGTGTAGGCGGCGTGCCAATACGCCGCGACGACCGGTGAAACCGGGTAACCTTCCTCGGCATAGCGGATGGCAGGTTCTAAGCTTTTACTCAGCGGCAAGTTACCAAACCGTTTAGCGAGCGCAACCCAAGCGGATGGCGCACCGGGAACGGTAATCGGTAACACGCCATGCGGTGGAATGGAACTCAGTCCCCGCGCGTCTAACGCCTCTTTTGTAAGCATTGATGGTGAACGGCCGCTGCCGTTCAATCCGTGAACGTCACCATTTACATAGACCAACGCAAACGCGTCGCCGCCAATGCCATTGGATGTCGGCTCGACGACGGTGAGCGCTGCCGCCGTCGCAATTGCTGCATCGATGGCGTTACCCCCAGCTTTCAGCGTGTCAAGACCGGCTTGGGCCGCCAAGGGCTGCGTGGTTGCAACCATCCCATGTTGGCCATAAACCGCAGTGCGTCTGCCCGAATGCGGTGCGTTGTGTTGATGCGTCGTTTTCACAATTATTCCTTGTATAGTAAATTACGTGCTATTTACTATACGTCTCCTTTCTTTTCTGACTTGACTTTTCTATAGCTGGCTCCTAAATCATGCAATATCCATTCTCATCATAGCACGTTGTTTGCATGTTGGCGGAAAAAATTGCACGTTAAATGCAAATCATTTGCATTTGCGTTTAGTGTTGCTATAATCATGACGAGATACACTAGGAGATGATACCATGAAAAAAACCATGCTTTTGTTGCTAATACTCATCGTCACGTTGGTACTCGGAGCGTGCACCAGTGGGCGCGAAGGACGAGACAGACCGATTATTATGACGACGTTGTTTCCGCAGTATGACATTGTCCGCTCATTGGCCGGTGACTATGTTGACGTGGTTTTCTTGCCACCGCTTGGAACCGATGTTCACAATTATGAACCGACCCCAAGTCGTCAAGTGCAAATCCTCAATGCCGATATGCTGATTTATACCGGTGATGACATGGAGCCCTGGGTAAATAAATACATACGTGTTGAAGCGAATGAATGGTTACGCATAGTGGATGTGAGTGAACGTGTCGATTTGATCGAAGGTCATCATAATCATAATGACACGCATGATGACCATGACACGCATGATGACCATGACACGCATGATGACCATGACACGCATGATGACCATGACACGCATGATGACCATGACACGCATGATGACCATGACACGCATGA
>SLOP01000044.1 GCA_007132465.1 Candidatus Izemoplasma sp. | reverse complement strand
TCGCCTTCAATCGCAAGGGCGATGACGTAGGCTTGTGGGAGTTTGGCGAGAATCTGATCGGCTTCTTTTTGCAGGGCTACTAGGATGTCTGCCTCGCGTTCGTGCTTGTCGACGCGGGCTTCGGAGATTTCGCGTACCTTTACATTGATGAACTTGGAGAGGCGTTTGACGTATTCGTCAATCGCGCTTTGCAAGTACTTTTCTTTAATCTTTCCAACGCATAAGAGTTCGATGTTCATGGTTTCTTCCTCGCTCGTGGGTGTGCCCTCATGTAGCGCTCGCGCAAGTCTTCTTTGGCAATACCGGTGTAGATTTGCGTGCTGGAGATGCTGGCGTGGCCGAGGAGCGTTTGGACACTTCTGAGGTCAGCGCCACGGCTGAGGAGATGCGACGCAAAGGTGTGGCGAAGCGTGTGTGGTGAGATGTTCATGTGGGTTCCAGCCTTATCAAGCACCGCCTGTACGACGTAGCGAGTACCCCGTGTGGTTAGGGGGTCACCTTTGGCGCTGACAAAGACGCTGTCGTGGTGTTTGTTTTTCATTAGGGTGGTGCGGGCGCCAAAGACGTAGGCTTCATACAGGGTAATCAACCGTTCACCTAGTGGAACGACGCGTTCTTTACCGCCTTTGCCGCGCACACGCATCGTGCGTTCGGCGGGGTGGATGTCCTTCGTTTTCAACTCGCAAAGCTCAGAGACGCGAATGCCGGTGCCATAGAGCATCTCAAAAAGCATCGCATCGCGCATGCCTAGATCGCTTGAGCGATCGATGGAGTCGAAGAGCGTTTCAACTTCTTCGGGGTAAACAAACTTGGGAAGTTTCTTATCCACTTTAGGGAGGTTCACGTCAAGAAACGGATGGCTTTCGCGCAGGCCTTCGCGCACTAAAAATCGGTAGAAGCTGCGTAGCGTGCTCACTTTGCGGGCAACTGTACGCGCACCGGTGCGCAGGGCGGCATCGGTGACGTAGTATTTCGCTGTGCGCGGGGTCACATCAAGCAAAGTCCCGAAATCCTCGCGAATCAAAAAATGCCTTAAATCGTCAAGGTCCTGGGAATACGCACGCACCGTGTGGTGGCTGAAGCGTAACACGGCGAGGCAATAGTCTTTAAACAACGTGATGAGTTCGTCATCGTTCACGGTGAATCACATCCTTCATCGCCGCCATCGCACGTTCGCTATAGAAGTGTTTTCGCTCTTTCTTCTTGTGTTTATATCCGAGTTCAGGCACCAGGCCGTAGTTGACGTGCATCGGTTGAAAATCACCTTGGGCGGTGGCGATGTAATCGGCAAGCGCGCCAAGCATCGTGGTTTTAGGAAGGGTGATGGGCTTTAGCCCTTCGAGTTCGCGCGCCAGATTCCAGCCCGCAAGCGCCCCCGATGCAGCACTCTCCACATACCCCTCAACGCCGGTTAGTTGTCCCGCGAGATAAAGCGGACGATGTCCTTTCACGCGGAAGGTAGCATCAAGCACACCCGGAGCGTGAATATAGGTGTTTCTATGCATCACGCCGTGGCGCAAGAATCGCGCGTTTTCAAGGCCGGGAATCAACCTGAAGACGCGTTTTTGTTCGCTGTGTTTGAGGTGGGTTTGGAAACCGACCATGTTGTACATCGTGGCGCGCACGTCGTCTTGCCTGAGCTGGACGACGGCGTGGGGTTTCTCGCGGCCTTCAAGGCCAAGGCCTACAGGTTTTAACGGGCCAAAAAGTAGGGTATCTTTTCCGCGTCTGGCCATCTCTTCAACGGGCATGCAGGCCTCAAAGAGTTTGAGTTCGAAGTCTTTGAGTTCGGTGCATTCCGCATGGATGAGTTCATGGTAGAAACGGTCGTATTCTTCTTTACTCATCGCGCAGTTGATGTAGTCGGCGCCGCCTTTGTCATACCGGCTCTTTCGATAACACACCGACATGTCTATCGATGACGCATCGATGATGGGGGCTGCGGCGTCGAAAAAATACAGTTTCTCGGTGCCTAAGGTCTTGGCGAGGTTATCTGCCAACGCTGGATCGGTCAGCGGACCCGTGGCGACGATGGTGGGGCCATCAGGAATCGCGTCGACACGTCGATGGACGACGTCAATGGTGGGATGGTGGGTCAGGGTGTCGGTGATATGCTTAGAAAACCCTTCACGATCAACCGCTAAGGCGCCGCCGGCAGGCACGCGGGTAAGGTCGGCGGCTTGCATGATGAGCGACCCCATCATGCGCATTTCTTCTTTCAGCGCCCCAACCGCTTGCGTGGGGTCGGCGGCGCGCAGGGAATTTGAACACACGAGCTCAGCAAACCAGCCCGTGTGGTGCGCGGGCGAGGTGGTGGTTGGACGCATTTCATAAAGGGTTACGTGGAAACCGCGACGCGCAAGCTGGTAAGCGGCTTCACTGCCGGCGAGGCCGGCGCCAATGACGTTCACGTTGATCACAGCGTCTCCTCCCTTCGATGGTAAGTTCATTATAGCATAACCAACCTCATAAAAAGCACGCCGGGCGTGCTTTTTAGCCCACCGATGAATGCGGCCACGACGCCGATCAGCCTGCGCGATGGTGTCGGTAAACCATCAGCGCCTACGCAGTGAGGAAGACACTGTGCGTGATGTATAGGCCAACACCGACATCGCCTACGTTATCCAGTGTAGTCCCTTGTCTTGATGATTTTAGGCGGAGCGATTAAAATTAATAATATCACCTCATGACTTATATGCTATACTTATCCATGAAGGGGCATCAATGGAGGAACTTATGACCATCTTGCTAGAAATGACCATCAGCGTTTTCTTGTTGGTATCGTTTATTCCCATGATTATTTTGCATCGGTATCGGAGTTACAAACGTTACCGGCTTTTGCGCTACTTGATAAACACGACGTTCGTGTATTCGATTTTAACGTTCATCACGTACTTCTCAAACAGCCTGATGGTGGTGTATTACGCCAGTGCTCTGATTTATCCGATGGTGTTTTTGTTTGTCTACCTTTCGTTTGAAACGATACGCCACTTTCTTGGCTATAACCCGATGCCTAGGGTGCGGATTGTGGCGGTTGGGTTTTTCTTCCTCAATTTATCGATGGCGTTGACCAATCCGTTGCATCGATGGTATTTATCAATTATCCCCTCGGAAGTCAGTAGCGTCGAAGACGTCTTCTTTACTTCCTACGGCCCGTTTTTCTATCTGCACACGGCCATCGGCTATGGGTTGGTGCTCATTTCGATGGGATTTTTGCTTTGGCATTTTAAGCGACCCCGTAAGACCCACTACGGTTACGTGCCGTTTTTCAGCATCTTGGCGCTCATTATCATCGGGTTTGGTCTGAACGTGTGGCATGTCTTCATCACGCGTGTTTATTTTAGTCCCACATACATCACCTTCGTGCTGTTTGCGTTTTTCTTGTACTGGCTCGTGTTCACCCGTGATTTTCGCTTTCGGTTGCTCTCGGGAAGCCGAGATGTGTTAATCAATGCCATGCGCGAGATGTACATCATCGCTGATAAAGATGGCCATGTCATTGAGTATTCCAACGCCTTGATTGACAAGTTCGATGTCCCCCGCGAAGCCCGTGAGAAGCTCGATGCTTTTTTGGACACATTGCGCACCCATGCCGTGCTCTACAAAACCTTTGACCACATCAAAGACGACCCCTATATCGATAAGGCTTATCTTTACACCATCATTAAAAACTTCTCAATTCCTGGGTTTGAACAAACCGGCATCCTCGTGTTGATGTACGATGAAACGCGGTTGATGCAGTTGGTCGACCGACTGAACTACTACATTCGCTACGACGACATGAGCGGCATATACAACCGGAATTTCTTCGAGAAAAACCGCAAAGCGTACGAAAAAAAATACCCGAACGCGGGCATGATTATCAGCGATCTAAATGGGCTAAAGCTACATAACGATTACTTCGGTCACGCCGCCGGCGATCGGTTAATCAGGCGCTATGTCGACATCCTCAAGCGCTTTGAAAGCGAGCATGTCTTGCCGTTTCGCATGGGTGGCGACGAGTTTTTGTTGTTGTGTTTAGCTACCGACACAAAGACGGTAAAAAAAATACAACGTGAAATACTAGCCGCCTGTGAGTCAAAAGACTTTGAAGAACACATCAGCGTGTCGATTGGAAACGCCGTGCGCCAAGACAACGAAAGTTTAGAAGAGACCCTGCGGCGCGCCGATGATGAGCTTTACGAGATGAAATCGCTCGTTTCACCAACCTATCGAAACTCGTTTAAAGCGTGGATAAAGCGCCGAGATTAATGAAGAAACGCCACCGCGTTTCTTTTTTTAGCTGTAAACCACCATCCCGAGCAGACCTGAGAGCACAATGACCACCATGGGATGCGCTTTAACTCTCACAAGCATCAGCAATAACACCCCGAGAATAACCACGCTTTTCCAATCGATTATGGCGCTTGTGGCCACGGAAAAGACGCTCGCCATGATTAATCCAACCAGTGCCGGGCGAAGCCCAACGAGCACGCGTCTGACGATGCGAGATTGTTGAAACGATCGGTCAAAATGCGCCACCGACAACACCAAGGTCACAGGAATCAGCACGACACCGAGGGTCGCCACGGCGGCGCCGAGGACGCCGACGGTCTGATACCCGATGAACGTGGCGCTGTTGATGGCGATAGGCCCCGGGGTGACCTGACTGATAGCAATCATGTCAACGAACCGTTCCATGGACAACCAGGCGTTATCGAGCACGACGATGCGTTCAAAGAGCGGGAGCATCGCATACCCACCACCAAACGACACGAGACCAATGGTTAAAAACGCCAGAAAAATGCTAACGAGAAGCGTCATGATTGACCACCGCCTTCACCGTCAAACTCGTGTAACCAAACACGCCAGCAAACACCACGACGATAATCGGGTGTGCTGAGAAACCCAGCAACATCGATAACGTGATGGCGATGATAAACAGCCCAAACCCTGAGCGGTGACGTTTGAACATCTTCCACCCTGCCAAAAACATCAGCGCAACCACGCTCAGCCGAACGCCTTTGAAAAACGCTTCGAACAAGGGTTCTTCCACAAAGCGAAACAAAAATACCGCCACCAGCAAAATCATCGCAAACGAGGGTAAGATGACCCCGAGCACGCTCGCAAACGCGCCGGTGTAGCCACGCAGTTTATACCCGGTAAACGCCGCGAAGTTAACGGCGATGGCGCCGGGAAGCGATTGACAGATAACCAATGTGTCGTAAAACGATTCGGGCTTGATGACATGATGTTTCATCACCAGTTCGCGTTCAAAAACGGGGATCATCGCATAACCCCCGCCAAACGTGAACGCACCGACTTTTAGATAGATAAAAAAAAGCTTCCATGCCGACATGTTACCATGCCCTCTTTCCATGTCTATCATAACAAAAAAAGTGTTGTCGAACCAACACTTTTTATGTTTTGAAACTCAACGCGTCGTTTTTCACACCCACGTGAATCGTGTCACCTGGCTTGATGTCGCCAGCGATGATTTTACGTGAGAGCGTCGTTTCAACGGCTTTTTGTAAGAACCGTCGAATCGGCCGAGCGCCGTATTGCACATCATAAGCTCGCGACAACACAAACTGCTTTGCTTCTTGGTCAAACGTGAGCGTCAGACGCTCGTCGTTTAATGTGGCATTGAGATCGGCGATTTGTAAATCGATGATGGCGAGCACGTCGTCTTTTTGTAACGGCTTGAACAAGATGATGTCGTCGATGCGGTTGAGGAACTCCGGGCGGAAATGCTTTCTCATCTTGCTAAACACGTCGTTTTCTACGTCCTTAGGAATGGTTCCCTCCTGATCGATGCCTTCAAGCAAGGCATCGCTACCAAGATTCGACGTCATGATGACCACGGTGTTTTTAAAGTTGACCATGCGGCCTTTGGCATCCGTTAAACGGCCATCATCAAGCACCTGTAAAAGCACGTTAAACACCTCTGGATGGGCCTTCTCAATCTCGTCGAACAAAATAACGCTATAAGGTTTGCGGCGCACGGCTTCGGTCAACTGCCCACCTTCTTCATAGCCGACGTATCCCGGTGGTGCACCGATTAATCGCGCCACGGTGTGGCGCTCTTGGTACTCGCTCATGTCAATCCGCACCATCTGATCTTCGCTGTCAAAAAGCGACGCCGCCAGCGTTTTGGCAAGCTCGGTTTTGCCGACGCCTGTCGGTCCGAGGAAAATGAACGACCCTATCGGCCGGTGTGGATCTTTTAATAAGGCACGCGCCCGCAAGACAGCGTCGGCGACGCTTTTAACCGCCACGTGTTGGCCGATGACGCGTTGTTGGAGATGGGCTTCGAGTTTCAGCAGTTTCTCGCGTTCGCTTTCGACAAGCCTTTCGACCGGGATGCCCGTCCACCGGGCGATGATGTTCGCAATTTCATCCTCGGTCACTTCTTCTTTGATGAGTGTCTTTTCAACGGTGTTTTCCCGCGCGTTTTCCAGGGCTTTTTCGGCTTCCGGCAAATCGCCGTGTTGCAGTTTTGCCAAGCGTTCAAGGTCGTACTTGCGGCTGGCGTCCTCGATGTCGCGCTTAATGGCTTCGATTGTCTGCTTAAGGGTTTTGATGTCACCGAGGCCAGCCTTTTCTTTCTCCCAGCGCAGCTTGAGGTCGTCGTGTTTTGTTTTGACGTCTTGAATGTCTGTTTCTAGGTCTGCCAAACGTTTTTTTGAGGCGTCGTCGTGTTCCTTGGCTAGACTCGTTTTCTCGATTTCCAGCTGCAGCAATCGCCGCGATAAGGTATCGAGTTCAGCCGGCATCGAATCGATTTCGGTGCGAATCATCGCTGCCGCTTCATCCATCAAATCGATGGCTTTATCGGGTAAGAAACGATCGCTAATGTATTTATGTGACAACTTGGCGCAGGCGATGAGGGCTTGGTCACTGATGCGCACGCCATGATGAATTTCGAACTTCTCTTTGATGCCTCGAAGGATGGAGATGGTGTCTTCGACGCTTGGTTGGTCGACCATGACTTGTTGGAAGCGGCGTTCCAAGGCAGCGTCTTTTTCAATGTATTGTCGATACTCGTCAAGGGTCGTCGCGCCAATGCAGTGTAACTCGCCGCGTGCGAGCATCGGTTTAAGGATGTTGCCGGCGTCCATGGCGCCTTCGGTTTTGCCAGCGCCGACAATGAGGTGCAGTTCATCGATAAATAGCACGATCTCTCCCTCGCTATCGCTGACTTCTTTTAAGACAGCCTTCAGTCGTTCTTCAAACTCACCGCGGTATTTTGCGCCAGCCACGAGCGCGCCCATGTCGAGGGCGAAAATGGTTTTCTCTTTTAACCCCTCGGGCACGTCGCCGTTGACGATGCGCATCGCCAACCCTTCGACGATCGCGGTTTTACCGACACCTGGTTCACCGATTAAGACCGGGTTGTTTTTGGTACGCCGAGAGAGGATACGGATGACACGGCGGATTTCCTCATCACGTCCAATGACCGGGTCGAGGTTCCCCTTTCTTGCAAGCGAAACGAGATCACGCCCGTATTTTTCCAGGGCATCGTATTGGGTTTCTGGGCTTTGATTGTCCACCTTGCGATTATGTCGTATCGTTTTCAGCGCGTCGAGGATTTTGGCTTCGGTGATGCCGTGGCGTTCACAGAGTGTGCTTGACGGCAAGCCGGTTTGATTCAGTAACGACAAATAAAGATGCTCAACGCTTACATAGCTGTCTTGCATCTTCTTCATCCGATCTTCCGCTTCCAACAACACCTTGTTTGCCTGCCGTGACATGTAGAGTTGCTCGCCGCTGACTTTCGGCAATTTTTCAAGGTCGCGGTTGAGGTCTTTTTTGAGCGCCTCAACATCGACATCGATGTGCTCAAGCAACCTCACAACCAGTGAATCGGTGATCATCAACAGCGCCAGATGCAAATGCTCTGGTGTGATCGATTGATGGTCATATCGGGTGGCGATGTTTTGGCTTTCGCGCATGGTTTCACGCATTTTTTCGGTCATTTTTTCTTCCATGGGAACGCTCCTTATCTATGAAAAATCGGGGCGACGCCCCGATTGGTCTTAGTCGACCTTGATGACGTGACCGACTTCTTGTCCGTCTGTTTTTTCCGCGACGATTTTTAACACACCTTCATCAAGCTTCGCCTTGATCTTCTTAGGATCAACGTTTGGCAAATGAATGCCTCGCTTCATGGACACGAGGGTGCGTTCACGGTGTAGATAGTTTCGCTCTTTGTCTTCTTTGGCCTCTGTCTCTTCCTTACGTTCAACCGAAATCGTCAAGGTTTGATCATCGTAAGCAACCTTGATGTCTTCGCGTTTGACGCCAGGCATGTCCGCTTCAATGAGGTACATGTTCGCTTCCTCACGCACATCGATCTTGAACGTGTCATGCCGTAGTGAGCGGAAAGGGGCCTTGAAGAAATCGTCAAAAATGTCATAGAAGTCAACGAAGTCATCACGTGTGGTCGGACTCGAGGTAAACGGTGACAGTTTAAACATCAGACATCCCTCCTAGGTTATTTTGTTAGCACTCTTTGCGTACGAGTGCTAACTCAATTATATTTTACCCACTGAATGAGCATTTGTCAAGGGGTTTGACCAAAAAACGCGCGACGGTTAATCCGTCACGCGCCAGGCGTTGTTAAGCGATTTCTGAAGCATCTTTTTTTCCAAAATAGAAAAGCCCGAGCGTCATCCATCCGAGCATGACCACCAGCACAAAGATGAAGATGGCAAGGGGGCCGAAGTTGGCTATTAAAGGGACGCTGAGCGCCGTCATGATGCCGCCACCGACAAAGGGTTCGAAAAGCAGCTGCTTATACCCGAAGGCTTCAAGCGCGCGCGTGTCTCCCTTAGAATCAACGATGCGTATCAGCATCAGCCCGGCGGCGGTCATGCCCATCGATTGGCCAAAATCGCCGATGCCACGTTCAAACCAGTTTTTGGGAATCATGCGTCTAGCGAGCCAGATAAACGCAAGCACGTTCCACGTAATGCCGACGAGCGCCAAGGTGAGGAAGATGCCAATGTTGGCACCGATGACTTGAAGCGACAGCGTGGCGATGGCGCTGAACACAAGAAAATCAAGCGCTAAGCCTTGCAGGCGTTTGATGGTTTCGCGGTCCACAAGGGCGTGTTTGTCGAATTTATCAAGAAAGAGCTGCACAATGACCCCACCAATCATCGCCAGAGGGAACAGCGGTACATAGCGGAATATCTGCACGCCGTCGTTGGCACCCCACGTCATCGATTCAATCCACACAAGCAGTTCCAACATGCCATACCCGAGCACCACGGCGATGCCGATGATGCCCAGATGTAACGCCAAAGGCTCAATGGATTGCGGGCTGACCGTCATGCTGCCGCTGGATTCGCGCATTTCGGCGTCAACAACGCCGCGAAGTTGCGACTCGTCAAAATCTTCGGGACGTTTCAAGTAGTTGGTTTTGCCTTTGCGCACACCCCAGTTGATGAGAAAAACACCGATTACGACACCGCTCACCACACCGACCGTGGCGAGTCCGAGCGCCAAGTCGGCGCCTTCGGCAAAGCCGAGATCGACAAACGTTGATTCCAATCCGGCCGCGGTCCCATGCCCACCTTCAAAGGCAATCTCAATTAAGGCACCACTCATCGGGTTGGCGCCAAAGACCGGAGTCAACAGCACCATGGTCACCAGCAGTCCAAACACATACTGTCCCCACGCGACGGTTTGGCCAAACGACACTTGCGGGCCGGCCGTGATCCAAATTTCTTTGATGTTGGGAATTTTCTTACCCAGAAAGAGCGCCGCAAAGATTACACTGATTAATAAGCCCGGCATCGACGACATCACCTCGATGATGCCTTCTGTGAAAATTCCATGCGTCATGGTCGCCGTGGCCTCAAAACGCGTGAGCAGTTGCCCGAGCACGCTCGGTCCTAGCAGGAGAAACAAAAACCCTCCGAGCACCGAACTCGGCAAAAAGAACGTCGAGAACACATGGAACTTCATCCGGATTAATTTACCTAACACCAAGCCGATGCCAACGAGTAAAATCGTGAACCCAATGACGTTTGCGTTCATGAAAACCACCTTCCTATGCGTTGTCAACCATATTATGCCACATCAAGCCGACGTTTGCACGTGAGCAACAAAAAAAGCGGCTCGTGAGCCGCTTTTATGCTGTTTCCCGGGCTACCAACCATGCTGTAAACCGTTTTGCGGACATGGGTTTAGCGTAATAAAACCCTTGTCCGAAATCGCAGCCTCGCGCTTTCAGGGCGCGTTCTTGTTTCTCTGTCTCAATGCCTTCAGCGATCACCTGAATGCCCAACTTATGCGCAAAATCGATGATGACCGTAATCAAGTGCTTCGCCCCTTGATTGTCAAACATGTCCATCACGAATTGCCGGTCGATTTTCAGTCGTTCAACCGGCAGTTCATAGAGGCAAGAAAACGTCGAATACCCAACACCAAAATCATCGATGGACATCGGAATGCCCTCTTTTCTCAACGTTTCAAGCAACGCTCGAGACAGATTTAAGTTCAACATGATGGTTGATTCTGTCATTTCAATGCCAATGGCTTTTCTGTGATAGTTGGCCTTCTTGATTTTATCAAGCATCGACTCAATCAGCACGGGGTTGTGAAGGTTGCGTTGTGACACGTTAAGGTGAATAATCAAATCGCGTCCTTGGGTGACGTTCGGGTAATCCTCGATTACTTGAGTGACGATCCAATCGGTGATTGAATCGATGATTTTGGTTTCCTCAGCAAGCGGGATGAAGTCAAGCGGGGCGATAATCTCTCCGTCTTTGTTCCATCGCACCAACGCTTCGAGGCCAACCACATCGTTGTTTTTCAAGTTGATGATCGGTTGATACTCCAAAAAGAGTTCTCCGTTTTCAATGGCCAAGGGGAGCGAGCCAAGTTGTTCAAGATTGTGTTGAGGATAAGCGAAATCGCTTTGGTAAATGGCGTATTTTAATTGGTTTTTCTTGGCATGGAGCGCTGCCATCTCGCTCGCGCGAAACGCATCCAACCGCGTAAAATCGTTATCGTCCTTCAAGTAAACCCCAAAAGAGATATCCACATACATCGGGACGCTGTTGATGGTGAACACCGCCTGAGCAAACAATTCTATCAAGGTGTTGAATCGGTTTTTAAACGTGTCGTTGTCGGTTTCTAACCACAGTTTTCGCGCATCCACTTGATACACATCATAGTTCTCAATCACGTTGTTGACTCGACGGTGAATGTCTTGCATCAAAGTGGCATACATCGCGCGTCCAACCAAAACGACAATGTCTTCGTAATTGTTGACAATGATGCTGATTGATACGTCGGCCTCGTCTATCTCGTTTTCATTAAAGCGCGTCAGATACTTTTGGTAGTTCGGCAACCCGGTTTCCGAGTTCGTTGTATGAAGCTCATCAATTCTACGGTACTGCCGGCGTGCCTGGTCCATGATTGAACCTACCAACGCACCCACGCCAATAAAGTAAACGCTTCTGAAAAGCCAGTTAACCGTTTCTTGCGGAACGCCTTCAGCCACGTTAAGCGGCATAAACGGTCCCAACACCACCCCGGCCACCACACCCACAAGCACACCGCCCGGCAATCCGAAAATCACAGCGATAAGCACCACGGGGATGTACATCGCATGCAAGTAGGCTTGATGCGTGCCCCCGGTGGCATACACCAACAGATACACCAGCGCCAACATCAACGCCGAAAGCACTAATGCCCAATACCGTTGGGTTCGCGTTTGTTTCAACACAAAGCGCATGATGCCAAGCCGTTTGTTTTCATCCATGAATCGCACACACCTCTCACGCTACAGATTGCTTTGTACATAAGGGAATAGTAAAGAAAGGGTACGGGGAACACATCAGTTCGTTGTGATGGCACACGTTCATTTTAGCATACGTTCGCGCGTTTCACGCAAGCTGTTGTTGATCGGTGAAAAACGTCGTCACCCCAAGCGCTAAAAACACATAGGTTGTCACACTGACGCCACCGAGAATGCCGAGCATGATGGCGATCTGATAAAGAATCGCCAAGGTTGGATCGACACCCGATAGTATCTGGCCCGTCATCATGCCCGGAAGAAAGATGATGCCCATCCCCAGCATGCTGTTCAAGGTTGGCATGATGGCGGCGTCAAACGCGTCATTGACAATGCCATCGGATGCCTGTTTAGGCGTTGCCCCAAGCGCCAGCGCCTCCTCAATCTCCATGCGGTTGTTTTTGAACCGGGTCACCAACGTATGAATGCCAAGCGAAATGCCGGTCATGCTGTTGCCGACAATCATCCCCGTAATCGGAATGACATACTGAGGATCGTATAAGGGGGTAATGCCGATGACAAGCCATAAGAAAAACGCCAATACAGGCACGGTGCCAAGCGGCACAGAGATAGCAATCACACGCCGTAGTGCAGGCGAAAGGTCTCGTTTAAACTTGCGAAACAACGTGTATACGGCAAACCCAATCATCAAAAGCACGATGCCTGTCGTGATCAGTGGATGCGGGTTGCCAAACACGGCCATCAACACAAACCCGACAGCCACAAGTTGAAGCGTCATCCGAATCGACGCCAACAACAACGTCGTCTCACGGCGGATGCCTCGACGTCGCAACATAATCAACACCACAATGACAAAAACATACGCCATGCCTACTTGCCAATACGCCAGTTGAATCACATCGCCATTCACGTTACGTTCCCTCCTTGATGTGGCCGTTGTTTATCGTGTAGACCGCATCACCATGTTGTTGTGCAATCGTTTTGCTGTGGGTGATCATCACCAACGTCAACGCATGCGTTTTAACGTACGACACCACGGCGTTGATCACATCCGATTCGGTCGCTTCATCAAGCGCACTCGACGGCTCATCGAGCAACACGCACTCCACATCAAGCACCATTAAACGCGCCAACGCAAGCCGCTGGGCCTCCCCACCCGATAAGGTCTCGGCGTCCGTGTCAAGCGCTTTATCGAGTGAAACCCGTTTGAGCGCAGCCAACAGCGTCGCATCCTCGGCGTGCTCACTGCGGAATGTAAGCGGCCTCAGCAAATTATCACGAATCGTGCCAGGAAACACGTATGGTTTTTGATGCAACATCACCACACGGCGACGATGCGCCACCGAATCCAGTGTCGACAAAGGCGTTCCGCGATAAAACACCTCACCGGTGTCCGGCGAAATCATTTTATTCAACAACCTTAACAGCGTCGTCTTCCCCCCGCCACTTTTCCCAACCAAGCAGGTAATGTTGCCTGCGGTAATGGTGAGATTATCGACGCTCAGCGCCTTTTTATACCGAACGTTTTTCACATGAAACAACGGCTCAGCTGTCATCGTCTTCTGCCAAGGCATCGAGTGGCGTCAACCCCCGAACCGATGAAATGTCAAAGACGAAGACAATGCCTTTGCCAGGCGTGTCGAGGTCAAGTTCTCTTCGTATTTCCTCAGCAACAGCCTCAGCTTTCTCGCGTTCCACGACGACAAGCACGATTTCCTTCTCCGGTTCCAATAGGGCTCCAAACAGTTTCTTAGCGCGGCTTTCGAACACCGAGGAACCTTTCCCGCCAAGCACCGTTGCGCCACGTGCGCCTTGACGCCGCGCAGCCTGAACGGCATGTTGCGCCGTCCCACGTTTAGCAACCGCGATGACGCATTGATGTGTCGCCATGTTATCCCTCCTACAAATAATCGAATCGACTGACAATGCCCAGCGCTCGATCGCCATCGATCACAAACATGATTCCCGTGTTCTTGTCATCCATTCGTCCCACACGCATGAACACATCCTGCACGGCTTTCACGTCGCCCGCATCGAGCAACGTCAACACGACATCTCTGGCATCGTCGTACGTCAAACCGACAAGCGACTCAAACAAATCGGGGTTGATGGTTCCCCGCCCTTTAAGCACGATAGTCCCGTGTTCTAGCGCCTCCGGTAGTGCTCGAAGCATCGCTTTCACATGCCCGCGTTGGATGATGGTCACCAACAGTTTTTTCGTCGTCGCCACGTCGTCTCACCGCCTTGATCGGATAGTTCATTATACCATGTATTCACCAACTGAGAAACGTTTGTATGCGTTGTGTACTGATCAGAACTTAAACCGATTAAACGCCATCGGATAGATGCCAAAACCGATAAAAGCCACCAGAAAATACCGGATAAATCCGAGCACGTTAACCACAAACACCGGGTTGTCAATCGGGCGGAAGGCGGCGCCCACGCCGGTTAACACAATCACCATCAAAAGAAGCCCCACCACCACGCGCAAGGCTTTTTGCCAAAGCGCCACATCGTGGGTGAATCCAACGTAACGACGTTCAAACGCAAGCGACACGACCAAACCAACCAAGATGCCATACCCACGAAAGAAATCGTTGCCTTGCAATATGAAGAAAAACGGTAAAAAGATAAGCGCTAGGACAACGTAAAAGCGCATCAACGTCTTCTCATCTTGCGCGAACCGCGCATAAAGCGCATGCAATACCACCGCCGTGATAATCGCCAAAATCGCACCGACAAGCACATCTTCAAAGTAGTGCACGCCCAGATACATTCGACTAATCATCATCAACACGGTCATCACAATCGCCACCACCAGCCACACCCGTTGCTTCAAATACAGCGCAATTGCAAAAAAGAACGTTCCGCTGTTTTGCACGTGACCGCTTGGAAAGCTCATGCCCGTCGCCGTGCCGGGACGCTTGTTCGTGATAACATCTTCGCCATGTGTGACAAAAGGGCGGTCGGCCGCAATGATGTCTTTTAACACATTATTGAAGGCGATGCCCGTCGCCAACGCCATCGCCACAAAGGCACCAAAACGCTTATTGATTGCCCAATAGATGAGGCCCAACACGACAATGTAGAAATACTCTTCACCAAACCAGCTCACCGCATCAAAAAACCAATCAAAAAACGCGTTCTCAAACCCTTGCACCCACTGAATAATCTCCACACGTTGAAACATACGTTACCTCCTCTTTATGCTGTGATGCGTATCGAACCGCTTTTTCTCACGCCGAACGTACCACGTAAAGAACCATGGAGTTAGCACACGCCCGATAGGAAACAATGGCAGCGGATAGATGCGCTTCTTGTTTTTCTTCAACCCACGCACCATCGCCTTAGCGACCCTATCAGCTGACTGCACTGGCCATGGCCGATGCGGCTGATTGGCACGGTCAAAAAACGCCGTCTCGGTGGCAATCGGATAAACCGCTTGTATCACCTGTCCGCGTGCAAGCTCATGGCGATAGCTCCCAATGAACCCCTCCAGCGCAGCCTTGGTCGCGCTGTATAACGCATACCCAGGCGTCTGGACAAATGCCACCCCTGAGGATGTGACCATCACGTTAAACGGCTCCTCACCTTTCACCTGTTTCATCCGCGCCGCGCCGCGGATGACATGGTGTACGTTCACGTGAAAAATATCATCGATGTGAGAGGTCGTGGGTTCATTCAACCGTTCATAATACGCGAACCCTGCATTCGCCACGAACGCATCAACGGTGCCGTGACGCATGATGGCTTCATTGAACACACGATCGAGTTCGCCATCCACCGCAACATCCGCATCGATTTTCGTCAACCGCTCGTGTGCGATTGATGTCTCACACATCGTGCGGGCGCACGCAACCACCACCGCGCCTTCATCCAACAGTCGCTTAACCAGCGCATAACCGATGCCTCGTGATGCGCCACTCACGAGCACGACACGTTTATTTAATGTCATCATAACGCCTCCATGTGATGCCTTTATTGTATCAAAAGGCAAACAAAAAGCGCAACCATTTGCGCCCTTTGCCTCTTATTCACAGCATGCCTCTTCATCATGGTGCGCTTCACAACAGCCGTCTTTAGACTCGCCATGAGCGCCTTCGTGACAACACGCCCCTTCGCTCACATGCCGGTGCATCGGCTCAAGGTTGTTGTCGATGTATCGCTTGAGTACGTCCTCTTTCTCTCCGCTTCCATAAAAAACCGTAATGCTCGATGCTTTATAGCGTTGATGCACGTTCGCTTGCATTCCGGCAGCCACCACCGTGCTCACGCCAAGCGACATCACAAAACGACGACACCCCTTCTTCTCGTCGCCTTCAGCGATGAGGGTGTCTTTGCGCACCACACGTCCCGCTTCCATCGTCACCAACCAAAATTGTTCGGCGTCCACCACCGAACTGGCAACGCGTTTGCCATCAAGCGGCATCAAAATCCGTGTCACCGTGGGTTGACCGTGGTGTGTTTGGTGTCTTTCTCTACACGTTGTCATGGTTAAATCTCCTCCTTGTATCATAATATGTGCGTCTTCGACAAAGGCTTTAGCCAACATCGTTCTGGCTTCTTTGTACAGTTTTTGAACGGTGCTTCGCGAAACGCCCATCTGGGCGGCCGCACCCGTCTGATCCATGCCTACGTAGTCAATTAAACGAAACACTTCAAAGGCTTCAATAGGCATCGGAAGCATCATGCTGGGCACACAATCAGCTGGCCCAAAACGCCGATTTTCCATGCAACACCCAATGCGTTTTCGTTTCATTGGCCTCGCCACAAAATCACCTCGTTTCACTTTAATTGTATCAGGTTAATGGCATATGTCAATAACCATCTAAAAACAAAAGCGGTCCTCGACCGCCTTTAATTATCGCGATTGCATCGGCATGCGTTTTGCCATCATGATGTCTGGTTTACCAAGCCCATTGGCATCAGGGATGACGCCAACCACCACAAAACCGCACTTCAGGTAAAACCCATAAGGATGGTTTTTAAGGTTTGTCAACTTCGCGAGGTGTTCACACACGTCAGGATACAAATCGCGTTCCGCCAATGAGGTCTGTGAAAACTCATCGTCGGTGCCTAAATAAAGGGTCACGCACCCTTTGGCTCTCATGCGCCCTTCCAACGCCTGAACAAGCGCTGTACCAACGCCTTTTTTCCGGTGCTGCGCATCCACCATAAGGGGATGCAACTCCCACCCTGTGTGTCCGTAACGTGCCACCGCGCCCACGGCACCGATGATCCGTTCCTTTTCCTTCGCCACCAACACCACGTGGTCATCTCGCATGAGCTCGTCCAAATCCTCAATGGCCACTTTGACACTCGGGTAGCTATGCTCAAACGCTGCGTTCATCAATGTGGCAATCTGTTTAATGGTTTTTCTGTCGGTTCGTAGCACCGTCTCAATGTTCACAACTCCACCTCCATCAATCCCATTATAGCATGCCTTCCTCCGGCACCAACCCGCATTTCACATAGATGCTTTGGATGATTTTGCCCTTATGCGCTAAATACCCATCGATGTCGTGGGGAAAGCGGCTTGCCGCCTCGCGTTTCACTGCCGCATACGCATCACGATCTCCCCGATGCGTTCGCAGGTGGTCGCGGAAGACCAGATGACGCTTAAGTTCATCCGACCCTGAACGGCACACGTAAAGGTGATGGGCCATCGGTGTGGGGCCATGTCGTTTAAACGCTTCACGGCCAACGACGCCTTGGTCGCCTACATGAACGTACCCAAACGAGGCCAACGAATCCACCACCGCTGAAAAATCACCCTCGTCAGGCATCTCAACATCAATGTCGATGATTGGCTTCGCCGCGAGTCCTTCGACGGCAGTGCTGCCGACGTGATGCACCGCAACGATCAACCCGTTCAACTGCCTTCGTAATGGCGCGGAAAGCCGTTCAAACATCGTCGGCCAAGCCGCCTGGTAAGGAACCACCTCAACCATTCGCACAAACGATCAGTCCTTTCTGTTTTTTCGGCACCATCACGATGCCACAAACGCCATCTCCATCATACCACAAAGCAGGCGCATGCGTGATGACCCGGCGGTATAATCCTGAGTCCACGACAGCCGGCTTCACTTGCAATGAGGGCCAAAATGCAGTATAATGCATTACGGAAACCACAATATAACTACTGTTAGGTGAGGCTCCTACACGGATACACGCTGCTGCCGAGAAACGTCGAAAGACGCCAATCGGTCAACAGACACTGCCGGATTAAGGTTTTGTTTAACGCAGCTAGTCCATCGACGCCGTGTAGTGTCAAAACTCAACGACGGGTTAGTCTTTTCGATGGCCTCTCGTTACGGTCATTTTTTCATGTCGGAGGTGATGATATGAACCGTGCGCGCGACAGCGTCCCCCACAGCCTAAACGATCCCGACGCGTCTCCAAGGCAGTTTATCTCACACAGCCCGATACGACCAACGACAAGGAGTGTAACCCATGGAAAAAGAAAAAATCATGACCATCAAAAAACTTCGTGAACTGATTGATTCCAACAAATCCGATGAACTCAAGAAAATGCTCGCTGACCTCGATGAGTATTTGATAGCCGACATGATTGAAATTCTCGAACCAGAGAAACAAGTGGTTGTGTTCCGGTTGCTCGATAAGCAAACGGCCCTCGACGTGTTTGAGTTTATCGAAACCGAGATCCAACAAGACCTCATCCAAAATTTCACTGACGAAAAAGCCATTGAATTTTTTAAAAACCTCGAACCAGACGACCGCGCCGCCTTGATGGACGAACTTCCGGCTAAAGTTGCCAAACGGCTCCTTCAAGCGCTGTCTAAAAAAGAACGCGACCTCACCACGCTCGTCATGGGCTACCAACCCGGCACCGCCGGGCATATCATGACCCCGAAATACATCTCGTTCAAACAAGGCATGACTGTGCAAGAAGCGCTCAATCGCATCCGTGAAGTCGCCGATGAAGTCGAAACCGTTTATCACCTTTATGTGACCGACCAGACGCGAAAACTTGAAGGCATGGTCTTGCTTAAAGACTTGATTGTCAACGACCCGCAAGAAAAGATTGAAAACATCATGCGCACCGACCCGACACACGTCGTTCATGACGCACCCGATGAAGTCGTCGCGCAGTTGCTTCAAGATTCCGACATGCTCGCGGTTCCCATCGTCGACACGGAACAACGTCTCCTCGGTGTCGTGACGGTCGATGACGCCATCGACATCTTAGAAGATGAAGCCGTCGATCGTGAAATCACCGCAGCCGGTTTCATTGATTTTTCCAGCCGTGAACGCGACCGGAGCCGTATCCTGACCAGCGGCAAGTTGACGCAAGTGCTCGGTGTCCGTGTGCCATTTTTGCTCATCACCTTGGCCGGCGGCATGTTCGCCGGGTTCGTCATCGGCGGTTTTGAAGCAATCCTTGAAAGCATCGTTGTGCTCGCCTTTTTCATCCCCGTCATCATGGACATGGGTGGGAACGTCGGCACACAATCATCCACGATTTTCAGCCGTGCCGTCGCCCTAGGACAAATTAACTTTGGGCGTTTCATCAAGCAGTGGGGCCGTGAAGTCGGCATCGGTGCGTTGATGGGGCTCATACTGGGCCTGTTGGGCGGCGTCATCGTTTACATATGGCAAGGTATGATTTTGGATTTTGAGTTGGCCATCCAACTCGCCATCGTCATCTCCACCGCACTTTTCATGACCATCGTCATCGCGACCGCACTAGGTTTCTTCGTGCCTTACGTCATGCTTAAAATCGGTGCCGATTCAGCCGCCTCAAGCGCCCCCTTCATCACAACCATCAAAGACATCACCGGGCTATTGATTTATTTCTTGCTTGCGACGTGGCTGCTTGGCGCCATCATGTGATCGCCCATGGACCCACTTATTCAGATTATCTTCATCGCCGCGATGACCTACATCATCGGCACCATGGGTTTTTGGCTCTCGCGTGTTAGACGGTGGTTGTTGTTCGGGCCCTCAATACTGTGCTTTTTCGGCCCGTTTCCGTTTATCGTCTGGGTATTCTCACACCCTCACATGAGCGAACAAACCCAGCAGCTGTACGTCCAAATCTCCACCAGCTTAATCGTCGCCGGCATGGCCTCGATTGTGCTTTGCACCGTGCTCTATAACCGATCCAAAGGAAAAGGCTGATTGCTCAGCCTTTTTTTATCGTGTTCTGCACCCACGACTCGACACCGTGAACCTCCGCATTACCAATGGAATGCCCTTCATTAAACCAGCGAATCGTGACGTCAGCTCCCGCGTTCTTAAACGCGTCCGCCAACGTTTGTGATTCGTCTTGTGGACAAATGGGGTCGTTTTTCCCCGCCGTCACCAAGATGGTTTTCTCAGCAAGACCAGCCGGCGACACAGCCGCCAACGGGACCATCGGATGCAACAACACCGCCCGCTTGAACGGTGCTTCATCCAAAAAAAGCATCGCCGCCAACAAGTTCGCCCCATTGGAATACCCTATCGCAATCACCTCTTGAAGCGAGAACCCGCGTTGTGATGCTTGATTTTCTAAACGCACACGCATCGTTTTTGCGCGCCTTATCACATCAACCTCGTCGAACACGCCCGGTTTCAACCGTGTAAAGAAGCGTGCCATGCCCGCCTCATTCACATCGCCCAAAAATGATAGAATGGACGGATTCGGATGGATTCGTTGCGCCAACGGAATAAGATCGCGTGCCGTGCCTCCCGTCCCGTGTAATAGCACCAAAACAGGGGCTCCACGGTCGCCTGTCAACCACACATGATGCATGCCATCACGGTCGCTCAAGGTCAATCACCTTCCCCAATGTGGCGTAGGAGTTTCCCGACAACCGGCCGATAAACCCGGTGTTTATTATGTCAAATTGTCCCCCTGTGAAACACGCCTCATCGACCCGGATGCCAACGACACGACCGATAAACATCTCGCTCGTTTCAAACACAACCGTGCGATCAAGCTCGCAATCAAAGGCCACCGGACTTTCTTTCATGTAGGGCACCGGAAAGTCCTTGCGCGTAATCGGGGTGAATCCGGTGATGTCCAACTCACTTTGATGCGGTGATAAGCGTTTCGCGCTTTGGTTGGCATCGACCAAGTTCGCTTCAGTAACCGCCTGAATCACAAACCGTTTCGTCGCCAAAATATGACGGGATGTGTCTTTGCGCTCATTGGTTTTTTTGTCGCGCCCCACGACGATGTGGAGACGGGGCGGTTCTGTGGTCACGACGTTAAAATAACTAAACGGGGCCACGTTGATGGAGCCGTCTTGGCTTTTGGTCGTCACCAACGCAATCGGCCGTGGCACCACGGCGCTGGTAAGCAACCGATACATGGCGCGCTTATCTAATGCCTTAAGGTTGAGCAGCTTCATTGTATCTTCCCTTTAAACCGTTTGCCATCAATGGGCTTTAGCTTTCCCTTTAACCCCTCGCGAAGGTGTTCATGTTGCGGGGGTAAACGCAAGGTTTCGCCTAAGGCTTCAAGCGGTTCGTCTACCGTGAACCCGGGGTCGTCGGTCGCGATTTCAAAGAGCACGTCTCCGTACTCGCGGAAGTAAATGGACCGGAAGTATAAACGATCGATAAACGGCGTCACCCGTAGTCCGCTTTCTTGCACACGTGAGCGAAAGGCCGCATGCGCGTCGTCGTCAGCCGCACGATACGCAATGTGATGCACGGTGCCAACGCCCATCGTGCCGCGTGAGGCGGCCTTTTTAATGACGTCTACGGTGTTGCCAAGGGGTCCTGATGCACGATAGCGTATGCGCTCATCGTCTTCCACAACACGCTCAAAACCGAGCACATCGGTTAACGTTCGATGCGTTTTCTCGGGTGCTGTCGAATACAACGTCGCTCCGGCGAAACCTTTGATTGCCACAGTCGAATCAACGCCATCATACGCATACCGGCTGACCGGACTTTCCTCGTGTTCGACAAGCTCAAGGCGCAACCCATGAGGATCGCTGAAAGCGAGCACGGTCTCATTAAAGCGCGTCTTATCCTTACACACAACACCTTCGCTGGTGAGCCGTTCACGCCAAAAGGAGAGCGCTCCACGTGGCACCGCAAAACGCGTCACGCCAACTTGGCCGCCACCGATGGTGCCTCGATAGGCGTTTGGCCACGGGAAAAAAGTCATGGCCGTACCCGGTGCGCCCGATTCGTTACCAAAATATAGGTGGTATGTCTCGGGGTCATCAAAATTCACTGTTTGCTTAATAAAGCGAAGCGCCAACACGCCGGCATAAAACGCGACGTTTTCCTGAGGGTTGCCGACGATGGCGGTGATGTGATGAATGCCTTGGGTCTTCATCATAAAACTCCTGTCGTTATTTAGACATAATTCACGTTAATTATATCGCGCATGATGATAAAACCCCTTGCATACGCAACAAAAAAGCCGACAGGCGTCGGCTTAAGCTCATTCGGTTTTAAGGGTGAGATCACCGGGGCGAATCCAACCGATGCGGCGAAGGAGCACATCAAGCGCCAACACCAGCACGATGGGAAGCACAAAATGGAGAACAACAATTCCGAGGAAGACTGATGCGCCGTAGCCCATGGCGTCAAACGTTTGAATTTGTCCAACCAAAGCGCTCGTCCCCATGCCCGCACCATAGCGCGTCGTTTCCATGCGAAACACCATCGTCGATAACGGACCCAACACCGCACTGATGGCAATGGGAGGTATCCAAATACGTGGATTGCGTAAGACGTTCTTAAACTGCAACATGCTCGTGCCAAAGGCGATAGAGAGAACCGCTCCGAGCTTGTTATCTTTGCGACTCATCACGGCAAATCCAATCATTTGTGCTGCGCCACCCACAAGCGCTGCCCCGGCGGCGATACCAGAGAGATACAGCACAATAGCGATGGCGGCACTGGAAATAGGCATGGTCAAGGCCATGCCCATAAACACCGCAATCAACACCCCCATGGTGAAGGGCTGTCGTTCAGTTGCCCACATGATGAAATCACCAAAAGCACGCATGGCAGCCGCCACGGTAGGCCCAATGACAAGCACCACACCAAGCGCGATCAAGGCCGTTAAGATTGGAACGAGTAAAATATCCAACGGTGTCGGTTTACGCAGAATCAACCCGGTGCCTTCAATGGCTGCCACGGTGGTTAGATACGCCACCAGTGGATCGTTAGCCCCAATCATGTACGTCGCGATGCCCCCGGCCATTGCGCCCGCAATGAGCGGCAATCCCTTCAAATGACGGCTATAGGCAACGCCGAGTCCAATACCGACACCCATCAGTCCTTTGAGCGCTTCGGCAAGCTCTTGTAAAACCGCCACGTTAAGCAACGTCGCAAACTGTTCTATGATGACGCCGACAATCAGCGTCGCAAACAGACCAAGCGCCATGCCGTTAAGCGTGGCCACCAGGTAATTAAGGAAACGTTTTTGAATCGTCATACTGTCACTTCCTTTTATCATCTAGCCTAACCATGTGGCCAAAAGACCACCTAATCGTGCCATCAAACCACCAATCACAATGGCCGTCGTCGTCGTAAACAACAACGTGCCTACGGCCACTTTGGCGTTGAACTCCTTAGCCAGGGTTGCAATCATTGCCACACAGGGGACATAAAAGAGCGCCACCACGGCTCCGGTAAAGAGTTGCACCGTCGACAGATTCATATCAATCAACGGCAACACCGCGAGTTCACGGCGAACGATGCCAATGATAAGCGGCGTCGCCGCTTCTTCTGGCAAACGCAACCATCCTGATACCACCGGTGCCATTGCGCGCCCGGCCACATCAAGGATGCCAAACTCATAAAGAAACGCCGTCACAACAATCGCAATCACCATTGGAATGGCCCCGTCTTTCACGTAATGCCGCACACGGAAAAGCAGTTTTTTACCGACCAACGCCGGGTTCGGCGCCAACATCTCCGGCAATTCTGTCAACGTCAAAGGCATCGGTTCACGCTTGATGCGGTCCATCACAAACCCGGCAAGCACCATCGCAAACACACTGATCATAAACACCAAAACGAGCGCCAACAAAGAATGCTCAACCAACAAAAACATGAACGCACTGCTTTGCGCGACACACGGCACGGCGAGTGAAATCATCACCGCGACCGCAACGCGTTGCTTTCGCGATCGCATTGAGCGTGTCGATAAAATCGCAGGAATGCCACACCCATACCCCAGCAATAAGGGGATGATGGTGTTTCCAGGTAAACCGATTTTTTTAAACACGCCATCAAGCAACACGGCAAGTCGAGGTAAATAACCTGTGTCTTCCAGTATACTCATCGATAAATAAAAGGACAAGACATATGGCAACACAAGCCCAAAAGGCCACTCAATGCCTTTAATTAAGAAGCCGTATTCTCCAACCAACACCCGTTGAAACGTGCCCGTGATGCCTAGTGCCTCCACTCCGGCTCGTATCCACGGAAAAAGCCCAACCGTGTGTTCACCTATCCTGATTCCCTCAAACAAGGGCATGATGAGGAACTGCCTGAGTCCCATGCCGATGCCAATGACAGCCGCAAACATCAGAAAAAGCACGCCAATGGCGATGGGCAAGCCTGGCCAAGGACGTATCAAAAAGGCAAAGCGGTCTTGTCTTATCGTGGCGTTGTCAGACAACGGTTTTAGCGCCCGAGCCGTGATTCGCTCAACCCAATCCCACCGTTTAAGTTCATTCTCTTCAAGCACATAATGCGGTGCGTCGGGTGAAGCCAAGTCTCGAGCCAAGCGTTCTTTGACCAAATCAAGCGAATCGCCACCCAAGGCGATGGTTGGAACAACCGGCACGTTTAATGCCGCTTGAATCACACGATGATCGATGCGCATCGAACGCACCTTCAGTAAATCCACGCGGTTCAACGCCACCACCGTGGGGAGCTTGTATTCCAACACCTGCATCAATAAATACACGCTGCTTTCAACGTTTAAGGCATCAACCACAAACACAATGGCGTCGGGTTTCTCCTCAAGCATCGACACCGCCACGCGTTCAGCGTCATCGACGCTCTGTTTGATGTCGTAGACACCCGGCACGTCGATGAGCGTGTAGGTGTCATCACCAACCGCCATCTTTCCTTCGGTAAACTCCACGGTCGTTCCCGTGTAATTTGACACCATCACATGCATGCCCGTAAAACGAGAAAAAATGGCGCTTTTCCCAACGTTGGGTAAGCCCATTAATAAGATTTTTTTATGCTTAGTGTCGCGGGATTTAGTCGTGGCGCAACTCATCTTGTACCGCTACTTTCTAATGGTTATTTGTGCCGCCAACGATCGATCAACGACCACTGAACGTCTTTCAATATCAACAATGACTGGCCCCGAAGCAAAACTTTTGGCCAGCACGCGAACGCGCTTACCGGAGCGTATGCCCAAGGACGCCAACAAACGCACGTCTGGCACAGCATACACAACGCCCTCTTCGCCTTTTTCAAGACGGTTCATCGTGGCGAACGCGTTGTTGGAAAGCATTTCATGCATCACGGCCATGGCACACCTCGTCTTTGTAGTCTTATTTATAAGTTTTACATTTTTCTACTACCCACAGTATACCGTTCCAAACCATGAAGGTCAACGCCCTCCATAAACTTTATAAATAACCTTATAATTGGCGCGTTGTAACGTGTGCCGTTGAAGCAAACGCCTTCATGCCATGATGTGCCTGCGAGATGACCACGAGGCCGCTTGGCAGCTTATCATAGTGGTTTTTGTAGCGTTCACTTGGCTCGCGAACCAATACCCGTGCACGGCGAAAATCAAGGGCATCCATCACGCGATCAAGCGGCCGTGTCTGCAGCGCCAGGATTGCCACCGTGTATGGCGCATCCAGCAGTTCTGTTCCGTCGTGCTGGCGAACCTCAATAAGATGTTCAAGTTTTTCTTTAGCCACCACGCGTTTTGCCTGCCTAACCGCACGTGCGTCGTTGTCCACCGCAATCACGCGAGCCTGCGTCAGCTCGGCAATCAAAAGCGCCGTAAAGGGCACCGCACCACACCCGACATGATACACCGTGTCGGTCGGTCGAATGTTCACAAGGGCCACTTCCCGCTCAATCACACGGCGATAAGGACGCGAATAAATCGCAACACCTAGCCGTGTTTTAGCCAGAAGATGTTCCAACCTAACCACCATTTTACGCATGGAAGCCTCCACTTTGAATATTTATTTATAATTTTTATAATATGTCTTGTGTCTGGTCTATGGGTGCCTTATAATGATGACCGTGAAAACCGTTACGTTCTCATTGTATCACAAAGGAGTTACAACCATGATAAAAGCCTTGACCAAACGCTTTGAAGCCATTCCTCTTGCCTCAACGTTGCTTCGTCGCTTGTTTTTTGCCTACTACCGCCCAGTGGTTAAAAAAGAGCTGGCCCTGGCCAACATCCAAGCCTGCGATCACGTGCTTTTTGTTGGCGTCGGCTCGATGCCTGTGAGCGCAGCGCTCGTCGTGAATCAAAGCGGCGCCACCCTCACGGGAATCGATATGGATTTTCATGCCGTCGCCCGCGCATCACACTTTGCTAAGCGGTTTGGGCTTCATCGTACTCGCTTCATGCACGCGGTAGGCGAAAGCATGAATGTCAAGGACCACAATGTCATCATTCTCGCCAAACAACTTATCCATAAACAAGCGGTGATTGATCACCTCGTCGCATCAGCGAAAGCCGGCACTCGCATTATCATCCGTACCGCACGAAAAGAGCGCCTCAACATTAAACGCCTTGCCGGGGTTTCACATCGCGGTCGTGGCGTATCAACAAGCGTATTGTGCGTCGCTTAATCTCGATTGAAAGGACTGGCATCATGCGAACAACCCACATACCAAACATGCTATCTGTCATCGGCATCGCCTTTGGGGTGACGGCAATCGTGTTATTCATGTTTCCAAGCACCGTTGCCTTTGGCGTGCTTTGTGTGCTCATCAGCGCCATCATCGACCGATACGATGGTCGCATCGCCCGCCGCACCGGTGGCGTCACCGCCTTGGGAAAAAAGCTTGATGCCTTAAACGATTTCATCGCCTTTGGGCTGGCACCCATCACCTTATATCTCGTCTCAATGCTTCATCCCGGCTGGCTTATCGCCACGGGGGTGTCAACTGTGTATGTCGGCGCAACCGCGTGGCGGTTACGACGCTTCCTTATCGGTCAATCGTCAACCACCGCTTACGGTCTTCCCTCCACCTTAGCTGGCGTCATACTCGTGGTTATCCTCTACATCAGCCTAAGGGTTGAACACCCTAACACCGCAGCCTGGTTTAGTGGCCTGTCTATGGTGCTGCTGGCGGGATTGATG
Organism: Candidatus Izemoplasma sp.; assembly: GCA_007132465.1. Lineage (GTDB taxonomy): Bacteria > Bacillota_I > Bacilli_A > Izemoplasmatales > Izemoplasmataceae > SLQR01. The sequence goes on along the minus strand of SLOP01000044.1, from coordinate 11,139 downwards.
GTTTCACGTATCCCAATACCAAAAAAATAGAAGCTCGCCATGAGCTTCTATTTTTATAGTAACAACCCTAACTCAACACGCACTTCCCCCCGTTCAATATCATCGTTTTTGTAACAGGATGTGTCAAGGCCTACCGGGGTAAACCCGGCAGCGAAATAAAACCCGAGCGCCGGGACGTTACACGTCTGTGTCTCCAAGACAATTTGCCGAGCACCGAGCGCACGCGCACGGTCTTTAGCATAATCAACCAAACGCATGGCAATGCCTTGACGACGATGTTTCTCAAACACGATCAACTCCGTGATGCGCAGCCGATTGGACCACGTTTCGTGGTTAATTTCAAGAACACCGGCCCACGCCTCCTCTTCAAACCATCCATAGGCTTCGGGTGATGCCAAATGATCGGCGTACAGCTTGTCGGTAAAGCGTTTGTCAATTGGTTTATCAAAGCGTTCGCGTGTTAAACGAAAACTAATCTCATCCTCGCTCACCTGGCGAGTCACACGAAAGTGGCTGTCGGTTTGGTATGCGAAGCGAAGTTCATATCCTTTGTACTCACTCATTGGGAGCAGCTTAATCATCATCGTTCCTCCATCCTAAATGGGTTTCTGCGCGTCTCACACGCGCGTCGAGTTCCGTTGCTTCTGTGCGTTCATCGGCAAAGACACCGGCCGCCTCAATCGCTTGTTTCTCAATGCCCGCGATCCGCACCGCGGTCTCTTCAACGTTCGCTTTGGCCTGATCCGGATTGGCTGTTTCTCTTCGAATGCAGGCTAATACAGGGTGTTTATCGTCACGCGCAAAATAGTCTCGTCTGACAAGCGCATCACTCGCTGTCATCGCAAGGATACGCGAATGATCACTGACTTTCAGCAACGTTTCGGGCACGCAATGCACATCGGCGACCACGCCCTTTGGATGTGCCTGCGCAAGCCTGGCAAGATCCAACAAGATAAACGGCATTTCTTCTTGCTCACACGCATACAGCCACTCAGCTTGTGCTTGAGGGTCGCGAGCGAAATAGTCTTCCCACCCCAAAAATGGGCGATTCATGTTGGGTTGATTGGTTTCGTCGCTCAGCGCACGATGGTCCCAATAATGCTCATCGGCACTGTAAAGCACTTTGTGATGGCGGGTCGCGAGCGACTTAGCCATCGTGGTTTTGCCGCCGCAATTGGTGCCAATCACAAAAACAACCTTTTCGAATAGCTTGTTTAATATGTTATCCGGTATGTTCATGGTATCTCTCTCTCTCTGGCTTTATTATACACAAAAAAAGTTTCCAAGCGCAACGCACTTGGAAACTTTCCTTACTCTAACTGCTCTCGAAGCGACTTCATCAGTTCTGAAATACGTTTGTACACCAGGAACGTCACGCCATACACCATCGCCGACAACAACATGTTAAAGGGAACCCCGATGTAAAGGGAAAACATCCAGAGATAGTTCGTTTCGGTGATGTTAGGAAGGCGAATCATGCTAAGCAATGGCTGGACATTGCCGTCGAAGAAAAAGTACACATACGCTCTTAGCAGAAACGCCCAGTTCGCGGCAACGGCCACCACAACCCAGGTCACAGAGCCCCACACCGAGGCGATGATTGCGCCTTTCTTGTTGTGATATTTGCGGTAGATTGATGCCGACACCACCACCGTCGCCACACCGATAACTAAATCGGCCAACTCTCCGACGCCAGCCGTTGAGGTGAAGGGCAAACGAATAACGGTGCGGGCGACGAGGATGAGGGCGCCTGCGCCCGGCCCAAACAAGAAGCCTCCAATGATGGCCGGCACGTTTGAAAACTGAAATTTTAAAAACGGCGCCATCGGAAAGCCAAAAATATCCAGTGATCCAAGCATGTAAAGCAAGAGTGAAATTGCCGCCAAGTTCGCAATGACAACCATCCTAAAGGTTCTGTTACTGCGCATAATAATCTCTCCTTTATGGTCATAAAAAATGCCCTGAACACAGACTCAGGGCAACAAACACAAAAAGGAACAAATGCTGTCATCTTCTTCCATCCAGACTATACGGTCGGTGCAGGAGTTTCACCTGCTCAGCTTGCGCTCGCGGACTATACCGCCGGTCGGGAATTTCACCCTGCCCTGAAGATGTATTCGATTGTAAAACCACGTATACTTTACCATACATTGACAAGGAGCGCAAGGGTTAATGTAACAATGTCTCTCGCCACACGCGTTCGTTAAACCCAATCAATATCCGTTTGCCAAAAATCAATATGGGTCGCTTCACCAGCATGCCATCATCGGCGAAAAGTTCGATTATTTGCTCCTCGCTCAACGACGGCAACTTCGCCTTTATGTCTAGTTCTCGATACCGTTTCCCGTGTGTGTTGAAAAGGCGTATAGGGTCGTTCCCGTAATCCTTGACCCAAACGGTGATTTCCTCAACTCGCGGCGGAAGTTGCACAATGTGTCTTGGTGTGTAGGCGATGCCGTGTTCATCGAGAAAACGTCGTGCTTTTTGGCAAGTCGAACAGGGAGAGTAATGAAAAAGCGTCCGCATGGCAGTTAACCTCTTCTTATTTTTGTCGTGATTTCAGTTGATCGAGGAGCGTGCTAAGCACGCCGTGCGAAACGTTCAATGTATCAAGCATGTCGTCGATGGCGTCAAACGTCTCCAATAGCACGGACTTGGTCTTCCTAAGGCCATGTACGCTAACCATCGTACGTTTTTTCCTTTTGGCATCGCTGAGGCTTTTCCCAATGGTCGTCTCATCGCCTTCGGCATCGAAGAGGTCGTCTTGTATTTGAAAACTTCTCCCCACCAAGAACCCCAACCTGTCCCACGAGGCAAGGTCCATGTCGGCAGCCAGCGCACCGAGTTTCATCGCCGCCGCGATTAGATAGCCCGTTTTAAGCGCATGAACGTGCATTAGGTCAGCGGCTTCAATTTCGGTTTTCTCTTGCCAAAGATCGAGCATCTGTCCCTTCACCATTCCACTAGATCCAGCCGCCAATGCCAACGTCTGAACGGCCTTCGTTTTCGCCGCGGCATCCAACGCGTCACACGCGCTCAACACCGAAAACGCATCCGTCAATAACGCATCACCGGCCAAAATCGCCGTGGCTTCATCAAACGCGACGTGCACCGTCGGTCGACCTCGCCTGAGCGTATCATCGTCCATCGCGGGCAAATCATCATGCACCAGCGAATACGCATGAACCATCTCAACGGCACACGCCATCGACACAAACGGCGCAGGGTCAACCCCGGCGTGGTCGATGACGCTGAGTGTCAACAGTGGCCGAACACGTTTGCCCTCACCCAACAACGCATAGCGCATGGCATCAGCTAAACGGCCATCACCAAAGCCCTTGCCGAGTGTTTGTAACATCACATCCACCGATGCTTTCAACGCCGTCAGTCGTGTCATCGAATCCATCGAACAACCTCATCCATCGTTTTTCGTGTCTTCACGCGAACGTCGTTGGTTTTCTTGACACCAATCGCCAGAATCAACCGGATGCGATCGGCTTTCGCCATACCAACGGCTTCTGCCACACGCCGTTCTTTGAACCATCCGATGATGCACGACCCAAGCCCGAGTTCGGTCGCCATGAGCGTCCCGTGCGAAGCGGCAATGCCAATGTCATGATGAGTCCACGCTTGGCGTTTCACCTTCTCCATGCCTTTCACCGTCAGCCGTTTTCCTGTTTCAACGATGACAATAAACGCGCCGGCATCACTGGTGAATCGCTGCATGCCCTTACACATCGTCTCGCGTGTGCTCACGTCCGTCACCACAACAAAACGCCACGGTTGTTGATTTGTCGCCGAGGGCGCCAGCCGCATCGCCTCAACGATTGTCTCAAGCGACGCCGCATCCACGGTTTCCCCCGTGAACGCTCGACAGCTCTCACGCCGCTTAACCAAAGCTAGAAAATCCATGGAAACCTCCTATCCAAAAAACCCTCGAATCACAAAATACACAATCGGCACCAAAAGCGCCGGCAACATGTTCGCCACTCTCGTCTTTGTGATGCCCATAAAGTTAAATCCCATGGCCACTAAGATGATGTTTCCAACCATCGACAGCGCGCGAATCATCTCATCGGTCAGAAGCACACCAAACTGTGCCGCCAAGATGGTGATGGTTCCCTGATAAATCAGCACCGAAAACGCCGCGAAAAGCACGCCAATCCCAAGCACCGCCGCGAGCATCATCGCCGTCACAAAGTCAAGCGCACTCTTTACAAGCAACACGGTCATGTCGCCGTGTAATCCATCGTCAATCGGACCGAGTATGGCCATCGCACCAACACAAAAGATTAGCGTTCCCGACACAAAGCCTTTGGCAAGCGGTGGCAGATCATATTTTTTCTCAATGCCATGAGCAAACCGCGTCAACCCTTCATCGATGCCAATCGCTTCGCCTATCAACGTGCCGAGCACCAAAGACAGAATAATCAACAGATCACCGCTTGAAAGCAACTCCAGCGTTTCGCCATCACCATCAATCATTAAAAAGTCTCGTAAAAACCATCCAACCGAAAGCACGGCCAGCGATAAGCCCAAGACAAACATGGCTGATTTTTGAAGTTTTTCAGGCAAGCCGCGTTTAAACAAGACGCCGACAATCGACGCCACCACAATCGCAAGTGCGTTTATCACCGTTCCCATGGTAACACCTCGCTCGTAAAATACACTTTTAAGTCTACCGCAAAGCGGCCATAAACACAAATAAAAAGAACGCGGTTTCCCGCGTTCTATCGAGGTTTTACCCCGCGATCAAACAGGTGACAAAGCGCCGGAAGAAAAACCAGCACAAACACCAACGACAACAACGCGCCGCGACCAATCAAAAGGCCGATGTCGGCAATCACCGAAAGCCCCGATGTCGCCGCCGAGGCAAATCCCGCTGAGGCCAACACGAACCCTGAAATCATGATGGGCACACTGGACCTTCGCAATGCTTCACGAACAGCCTCTTTAGGTTCGCGAGCACGGCGCATCTCACGGTAGCGACTCATCAGCAACACCGCGTAATCGATGGTCGCACCAAGCTGTAGCGCGAGCACCACCAAATACCCAATGTAAACCACGCGCGTCTCAAACACACCGAGCACGCCCACGTTGACCCAGATGGCCGCTTGAATGACAAGCAACATCAACACCGGGACTAGACCATTGCGAAACACCAACAACAACACCAGCGCGATCGCTCCGACGCTCGCCAACATCACAATGGGTGTGTCGGCAAGCACGGTGTCCCGTATCTCCGCCGTGCCAGGAATGCGTCCCAATAAATAATAGGTATCGTAGTGCGAAGCCACGGCGGCATCGATCGCATCGTGCACATTGAACATCGCTTCATCTTCTTCAACAACCGATGTCAGCACCATCAGCCGCGCCATGCCTCCTTGTTCGTACTGCATGACAAGTTCCGGTGGCAACGCCGCTTTAGGCACAGTCTCCAAGTCCACACGCGTCACCAACGCGTCCACATACATCACATTTTCAATCTGCATTATATCACTAATTAAAGCGATTTCCCGGTCGTTATCGATGGTTTCAAGCAACACCACCACAGGCTGCCTAACCCCAAACACTGCGCGTATGTTGCGGGCCTCTAGGGCCGCGTCCGTTGTCGCCGTATCACCGCGTGAGGTTCCATAGTAAAACGGGGCGCGTTGTTGGAAGAAAAAACCTACACCCGCAAGCAAAACAAGCAACACCACCAACGCATAACGTGCTTTCACAATGGCCTTTCCAAGGCCCCCCAAATGAAACACGAACGCGCGGTGACGCCACGCTTCAAGGCGCGTGTGTGTGGCCGCAATCAACAGCGGCATCAACACCATCACCGACACAAAGCTAAGCGCAATCCCTTTCGCCAGTACCACCCCGATGTCCATACCGATGCCATAACGCATGAACAAAAGCGCCATGAACCCGGCAATCGTCGTTAAGGCAGAAGCCAATATCGCTGGAAACGCTCTAATCCACGCATGCTTAATGGCCACGTGCACGGCTTCACCCTCGTCACGATGCTCGTAATAACGGTGAATCATAAATAGGGAGTAATCCAGGGAAATCGCCAATTGAAGGGCTGCGGCTAATGTTAAGGTTATGAAAGATATCTCCGGTAAAAACACATTAGTGCCCATGTTGAGCACCACCGCGACCCCAAGGACAATAAGCACCAACGCCGGTTCCAGCCACGATTTGGAAGCAACCACCAGGATAATGATGCTCACCGGCAACACAATCGCCATCATCATCACCACGGCTCCCTCGGCAATCCGTCGCTCCTCAGCGTTTTCAACCGCTTCTCCACGCATCGCAAGTGGATGGTCCGACAAAATCTCACGTAGCTCGTCCATCACCGTCGCTGCTTTTACATCGTATGGTCCATGCGCCAACATCACGATGAAGCGGGCGTGGCCTTGTTGGTAGTAGCCGGCAACCACCATCGGATCAGCCGCTTCCATGTCAGTGACATCGACCACATCGTCGAGCCATTCCACAGCCAAAACCCCCTCAACGGATGTTATCAGCGCTTTTAGGGCTATCCCTGCTTCAACGTCATCAACATCGGACACCATCACATCAATGACCGCGTTGTCACCAAAGGTTTCCCGAAGCCGTTTCACGCCCTCTGCCGTCATCGAGTCGTCAGGCAAGTAGGCTGTCAAATCATAGTTTGCCTCCACCCGAAAACTCAAAATCCCCGCGATAACTACTAGCAGGGCAGTCACAGTGAAAACAATCAGACGGATGCGTTTCGCCAACCATCCATGCATGGGAACACCTCCTCTAAAACTATTTTTAAATGCATATTTTAATTTTACGTTTAACACAGTATAATAACAATAGAAGCCCCGTTTGAAACATGCTTTAAAACCTTGTTTGAAAATCGATATGAAAGGCTGAGGCTTATGCCAAGCAAACCTAGCTCGGATGTCAAAAACCGCATCTTTGAGACGACCAAATCTCTTGTTAAATCCCGTGGTCACGTCACCATCAAAGATATTGCCGAAGCGTGCTACATCAACATCGCCGCGGTTAACTACCATTTCGGGTCAAAAGACGAACTCATGAGCCGTGTCATGGATAGCGTCATCGATGAACTGAAGACGCTCGTACAAGACCACATCGCTACCTTGCCAAAAAACACCCCTCCCGAACAAGCCCTGAGAATCATGCTGGACATTACCTACGACTTCGCCGTAGAAAACGTCGGCATCATCACGCAAATTTTTCTTGAACCCCGACACAAAGACGAATCCGGTGTCATGGTGCTCGATGCCTTCTTTAGCGACACCCCCTTCACCCGCAACATCATACAGAAACTTGCCGAATCCACCGGCATCCGGGATGAAGAAACACTGCGCGCCAAATACCTTCTTTTGTTCTCGAGTTTTGCGATTCCCCTCTTTTTGCAAATCCTCGATAACAGCGATGATCACGCTGGGTTAAAAAACCCCTCGTTTAAAGAAAAATACATCAACGAACTCATCAAAATACTGGTTTAATAAACCACACAATAAAGCCGTTTCCCAGTGTTTATAGGAAACGGCTTTTTGCTTTTTGTTCAATTGCCTACGGGGACAACTCCTTGGCCAACATCGCAAAAAACGCATCCTTGGCTTCACGCTCTTTCCAAGGCGTGTGACCACAATCTTTTAGCGCATAAAACCGCGGGTTGTCGATGACGTTCTCAAGCGATGCCTTGATGGCATAACCAGGATGCGGGTCTTGATCGCCGTGGATGGCGACGACGTCGCAGGTGATTTTTTCACCCATCGCGATCATTTCACCACGTTTGCGCATCGCATGGGCTTCAGGCCAGATTGACGCAAACACCGCGTAGCGATAATGGCTATCGTCGATTGGGATCTCGATGGGTCGGTAAGAATCGACCTTGTCCATCAAGCGGCCAAAACGACGGAAGGCATCGTCCATGCCTTCTTTTTCGGGTGTCGCAAATCGCGCGCGTAAGGACGCTAGTTCCGTTGTTTCTTCCGGCGTAAGGTTGCGTTCTCGGTTTTTGTGTAGGTTATCCTGGTGGCCTTCTTCGAGCATGCCACTGGAAACAAGGATAAGCTTCTTCACAAGGTTTGGGTAGGTTGCGGTGAACATAAAGCCGAGCATCGCGCCCCATGAATGGCCGATGAGTATCACCGGCATCGTTGCGTGTGCTTCAATGACACGGCGCAACTCATCGATTTGACCTAACACGGACTTTTCCGTTTGAAACGGTTCAAGGACGCCATGGGTTTTTCCCAGCGCTTCGCACAAAGGTTTTGCGCTACCGGCGGCGCCGGGCCCACCATGGGCGACGACGAGGGAATACGGCGCTTTTCCATGTTTCCTAACAATCATAGCTTTTCTCCTTAAAGGACTGAGCGCTCATTAATCTTCACCCATTTGCCAGGTGCCGTCTTGGGTGAGTGTCATCAGTTTCAGGGTGTAGTCGTTGGCGCGCGATGTGATGTATGTGTGTGGTTTGGTGATGTCGTACTCGCTGATGGCGGCTTGGTCAAAGAGCCCGACCACATAGGTCAAGTGCGCATCTGAAGACACCGCATCTCGGTAGATACAGCGCACCACGTCGTCACTTTCCAGCAGGTCAGCCACTGCAACCATTGATGTCCATTGTCCCATCACACCGTACAAAAAGTCGCAGAACACATAGTGATTGTCCAGGTACGCTTCCACAGCTTGGTGGCCGTGATACGCCTTTTCCCCGTTGACCAACACAACGATGCGACTCGGGATAAACAAACACTGAAGGAGCGCTGCACCGACCCGTGAGATATCCGTACACCAATCGGTGCCTCGGGCAATGATTTCCTTCTCGGTCCCGCCAAACACCATCGACGCAAACGGCACGTCAAAACAATCTGCCATGCCTTTGGTAAAATGAAGCACTGCCTTGATGGTATCCAACGCGTTGTCCCGTTTAAACCGTTGGGCGAACGCGTATAACTCATGCTTCTTAACCGCTTGTGGGACGTGCGATGGCGCCTGATACAGTGCCGCTAAAGAATCATTGTCCAAGCGCACCATGTGTTGTAAGATCGCATGATCAACGGCGCGCACATCGTGCACGCCTTGACGCAACATCGTCTCGTAAGCCTTTCCAAAAACGCCGTAACCTCGTTTCATCACTTGCACATACTTTCTTCTTCAAGAATTGAAAAACCCTCAGAGAGGGTTTATTTTGCCTGGAGCAGCACGACCGATTCAATGTGGCTTGTTTGCGGAAACATGTCAAAGGGCATCACCGATTTCACGGTGTATTTACGGCTTAGTTTATGCACGTTTTTCGCCAGCGTACTCGGGTTGCACGACACGTAGATGAGTTTCTTAATCGGATTTCTCAGCAAGCGATCAATCAACGCATCATCCAGCCCGCTTCTCGGCGGATCGAAGACAACCACGTCAAAACGCAACCCTTTTTGGTCGAGTTTTTTCATTGTCTCCGCAGCATCACCGTGATAAAACACGGTGTTGCTGGCCTTGTTTAACTTGCGGTTCACGTTGGCGCTATCAATCGACGACTTATCAGCGTCAACCCCCACCACCCGCTTAAATCGTTTCGCCACATAAAGCGCAAGCGCTCCGCTGCCCGTGAAAAGATCCAGGAGGGTTTTGTCGTTATCATCAAACAGGCTATCCACGTAAGCGTAGAGTTTCGCCGTTTCTTCCGGGTTCAGCTGGAAAAATGCCTTTGGATTAAGCGCGTATCGCGTCTCGCCAATAGCTTCGGTGATGAGTGGGTTTCCACCCAGCACCTCGAAGGTGTCACCAAACACTTCGTGGTTTTTCGCGTCGTGGTTCTTCGAAATCGCACAGCTCACCACATCGGGAATGTCGACAATCTTCTTCGCCAAGGGTTTAAGTGCATGATTGAAGATGGTAACCACCAACGTCACTTGAATCTCGCCTGTGGCAGCGCTGACGCGGGTCACGATGTAACGCAGCATCCCTTTCATGTTGGTGGGATCGAAGGCGCGAATGTCGTGCTCGTCGCACAGTTCGAGCACCCGGCGGTTAACTTCGTTAATGCGCATGTCGTGCACTGGGCATGTTAAGATGTCCACGAGATCGTTCGATTGTTTTTGATAGAGTCCCGTAACCAAGCCTTGTTCGGTGTTACGTACGGGCATTTGTGCTTTGTGGCGATAATCCCGCACGTTGGTCACGGGGTGAAACGGTGAAAACGTGACGCGTTTCAGATCTACTTTCGTGTAGCGCTCAAACGCTTGACGCAGCAAGTCTTCCTTAAGACGTAATTGCTCGTCGTATTTAATGTGTTGAAGTTGACATCCGCCACAGACGCCGTAATGTTTACAAAACGGGCGTGTTCGGTAATACGCCCGCTTTTTTACGCGCACCGCGTCAGCCACCGCATAACCGCGATGGAGTTCACGAATGCGCACGACAACTTCCTCGGGAGGAAAGACACCATCGACGAACACCGCTTGGCGCTTGTAATAGCCAATGCCTTCGCCGTTGATGCCAATCTTCTTGATTGTGATAAGTACTTCTTGGTTTTTTGTCAGTTCGGTTTGCATGTCCACACCTCAATTTCCTTCTACGTAAGTTGCAAACGACGCGCTATCGATGCGCGTCGAAAGATAAAGCCAATGCCGTTTGTGTGATGTTGAGACTCTCGTTGTCTTCGGAATTTTGTATTAAGGCAAAAAACGCAAGCGCCAACCCGAGAAAAACGATGACGACGACCAAAACACGAACAGCAATTCGCAACGTAATGCGCATGCGGTTCCCCCTTTTCTATGGCACTTTAAGTGTACCATATGTTGGGCAACTCGACAAGATGAAACCGCCATCTTAACGGTTTAAGTCGCATCGGCGGGTTGCCCCAGCAAGCGCGTGGCGAAGATGCGGATTAATGCCGCGCCAACCGGCGCGGTCAAGACGATCGCTAGCACGCTGAGGGCGAGCATAATCTCGCCGCCTGGCACCCCGAGCGATAAGGGAATCGCACCGACCGCGGCTTGCACGGTGGCCTTTGGCATGAATGCCATCGCCACAAATGCACGTTCACCCTGAGTCAAATCGCTATGGATGGTGGCCAGCCACACGCCGACCGAACGTGCCACGACGCCACCAACGATGACCACAATCCCGAGCAACCCGACGCTC
>SLOP01000042.1 GCA_007132465.1 Candidatus Izemoplasma sp. | reverse complement strand
ATATCATTTTGAAATAACGAAAAAATCTAGGAGGTGTACTCATGGCCAAAGGTATCTTAGGAACAAAACTCGGAATGACGCAAGTCTTCAACGAGGACGGACATCTCGTTCCCGTGACGATTGTGCGTTGTGAACCGAACGTAGTTCTGCAAAAGAAGACCATCGAACGCGATGGCTACGAAGCCTTGCAACTGGGCTTTAAAGACAAGCGTGTGACCTTGGCAAACAAACCCGAACTTGGGCATCTTGCCAAAGCCAACACAAATCCTAAGCGCTACGTTAAAGAAATTGCCGGTAAGGAAATGAGCAATTTCGAAGTAGGTCAGGAGATCGGAGTCAATATATTTGAAGACGGTGAAGTCGTCGACGTCACCGGCACATCGAAAGGGAAAGGTTTCCAAGGCGTCGTTAAACGCCATAACCAAGCAACCGGTCCCATGTCACACGGATCGCGCTACCACCGTGGACCCGGTTCGATGGGCCCGATTGACCCCAACCATGTACGCAAAGGAAAGAAACTCCCAGGTCACATGGGAGCGGAAACCGTTACGATACAAAACTTAAACATCGTCAAAGTCGATCCCGAACGGAACTTACTGATGATTAAAGGCAACGTCCCGGGACCGAAACGCGGCCTTGTCGTCGTTAGAAACGCCGTCAAGGGCTCTTCAGTCGCCCCGCTCGACCCGCAACAATACGTCAAAACACAAAGCGCTGAGTCGGAAGAATCGACTGAATAACGCTGAAAGGAGGATTTGACATGCCGAAAGTAACACTGCATAATCAAGCTGGTGACAACGTCGGAGACATTCAACTTAATGACGCCGTATTCGGAATCGAACCCAACCAGCATGTACTCTATGAAGTGGTGAAAGCGCAACGCGCCGCGATGCGTCAAGGAACCCATAAAGCCAAAGGCCGCAGCGAAGTGCGCGGCGGCGGACGCAAACCGTGGAGACAAAAAGGCACCGGTCGCGCCCGTCAAGGCTCAATCCGCTCACCTCAATGGGTAGGCGGCGGCGTTGTCTTCGGACCGACGCCCCGGGATTACAGCCTCAAAACCAATAAAAAAGTTCGGAAACTTGCCCTTCGTTCGGTGCTCTCATCGAAAGTCGCCGACAAACAGCTGTTTGTCCTTGATGCCCTCGCATTGGAATCACCGAAAACCAAGGAAGTCATCCAGGTATTGAACAATCTCTCACTTTCAGGCAAAGTGATGATATTGCTCGACAGCCCCAACGACACCATTGGCCTCGCCGCCCGAAACGTTCCCGGCGTGGTCGTGCGTACCGTTGACCAAGCCAGCGTCTATGAAATGCTGAACGTCCAAACGGTCTTAGCAACACAAGACGCGGTTAAAAAATTCGAGGAGGTGCTTGGCTAATGTTGTCATCAGAAATTATCATTCGGCCACTCATCACCGAAAAATCCATGCAACTGGTTGAAAAGGATAACAAATACACATTCGAAGTAGATAAACGCGCGAACAAGATTCAAGTTAAAAAAGCCATCGAAGAACTGTTCAACGTCACCGTCACCAAGGTTAACATCATCAACACAACCCCAAAGAAAAAACGCGTTGGACGTCATGAAGGTTACAAACCACAAAAAACCAAAGCCGTCGTCACATTGAAGGCGGAAGACAAAATCGAGATATTCTCGTCGTAAGCATTCACCACTAAAGGAGGTAAACCGTAATGGCACTGAAAAAATACAAGCCGATTACCAACGGGATGCGCAACATGACCGCCTTGGATCATGCCGAGGTCACAACCGACACGCCGGAAAAATCGCTGTTGGTAAAGCTCAATAAAAAATCGGGCCGAAACAACCAAGGTAAAATCACCGTGCGCCATCGTGGCGGCGGCGCGAAACGCAAATACCGTATCATTGATTTCAAGCGCAACAAGGACAACATCGACGGTCGCGTCGCGACGATTGAATACGATCCGAACCGCACCGCGAACATTGCGCTCATCAATTACGTTGACGGCGAAAAACGCTACATCATTGCGCCCAAAGGAATCAAGGTCGGCATGACCGTTGTGTCGGGTGAGAAAGTCGACATCAAAGTCGGCAACGCCTTACCCCTCAACAAAATTCCTGTCGGCACCGTGGTTCATAACATTGAACTCGCCCCTGGACGCGGGGGACAACTCGCGCGTTCGGCCGGTTCACGCGCACAGATTCTTGGGCGTGAAGAAAAATACGTGCTCGTGAAACTCGCATCAAGCGAAGTGCGTCGTGTCTTAGGCACTTGCCGCGCCACCATTGGTGAAGTCGGCAACGAAGACCACGAACTCGTCAACATCGGAAAAGCCGGGCGCAATCGCCACAAAGGCATTCGTCCAACCGTCCGCGGTTCTGTCATGAACCCCGTCGATCACCCACACGGTGGCGGTGAAGGACGTCAACCTATCGGACTTAAGAGCCCTGTGACGCCGTGGGGGAAACCGGCGCTCGGACTCAAAACTCGTTCAAAGAAAAAAGCCAGCGATCGCTTGATCGTTCGCCGTAAGAAGAAGTAGGAAAGGAGGAACTCATGCATGGCACGTTCAATTAAAAAAGGACCCTTTTGCGACGACCACCTAATGCAAAAAGTCGAAGCAATGAACCAAGCCAACAAGAAAAAAGTTATTCAGACGTGGTCACGTCGTTCGACCATTTTCCCCGATTTCGTCGGACACACCATCGCCGTTTATAACGGCCGTGAACACGTGCCTGTCTACGTAACCGAAGACATGGTTGGTCATAAGTTGGGAGAGTTCGCTCCGACTCGAACTTACCGCGGACACGAAAAAGACAAGAAAGTCAAGAAGAAATAAGAGGAGGATACCATGGAAGCCACTGCAAACGCTAAATTAATCCGCATCTCTTCTCGGAAAATGAAACTGGTCATGGATTTGATTCGCGGAAAAGACGTGAACGAAGCGCTGGCGATTTTGCGAATGACCCCCAAAGCAGCCGCGCCCCATCTGGAAAAACTTGTGCGTTCCGCGATTGCGAACGCCGAACATAACTACGACATGGATACGGAAAACCTTTATATCAAAACGATCTTCGTTGGCGAAGGGCCAACGCTCAAACGCATTCGCCCTCGCGCCAAAGGAAGCGCATCAAGAATACTAAAACGGACCAGTAACGCCACTGTTGTCGTTGCTGAGAAAGAGTAAAGGAGGGCTATCGAATGGGCCAGAAAGTAAGTCCAGTTGGACTGCGTCTCGGAATCATTCGCGATTGGGACGCTCGTTGGTACGCCGATAAAAACACTGTGGCCGATTGGTTGCAGGAAGACATAAAGATTCGTGAACTTCTGACGGACTTTTATCGTAACGCCGCCGTATCAAAAATCGAAGTCGAACGTTTGAAAAACCGCGTCATCCTGACCGTTCACACCGCCAAACCTGGCATGGTAATCGGACGAGAAGGTAAAGTGAAAAACGAAGTGGTCAACAAGCTGTCAAAGCTGACCGAAAAAAACATCATCTTAAACGTTGTTGAAGTGAAAAAGCCGGAGCTCGACGCGCAACTCGTCGCTGACTCCATCGCTCAACAACTCGAAAACCGCGCCTCATTCCGACGCGTGCAAAAAATGGCGATTCAACGTGCCATGCGCGCCGGTTCTAGAGGATGCAAGACGCTCGTTTCAGGCCGTCTTGGCGGTGCCGAAATCGCTCGTAACGAGGGGTATAGTGAGGGCAATGTCCCACTCCATACACTTCGCGCCGACATCGATTACGCCACCAGTGAAGCCATGACGACCTATGGAAAAATCGGCGTCAAGGTATGGATCTACAAAGGTGAGATCCTGCCGGCTAAAAAGAACAAGGGGGCTAACTAATCATGTTAATGCCTAAACGTACCAAATACAGACGCCCTCACCGCGT
>SLOP01000007.1 GCA_007132465.1 Candidatus Izemoplasma sp. | reverse complement strand
TCCCTTTTCTGACCAATTGGTTAATGGTTGGCATGGGGGTTCCTCCTTTCGTTCATAGTACAACACATCCATGTGTGCCGATGTTTCCGTAAAAACAGAGGGTTGATGAGTAACCCGACTGTTCTATCAGTTTACGCACGTGTAATTATATAACACAGAGCCTGGTGTGTCAACCGTGATGGTGAAAAAGATTAAAATGGTCTGATTAAGCTGATTTTACCAACGTAATCTTTTGTTTCATCTCAACGCTCAACAGATGCAATGTTTCCGCACTGCATTCTCAATAAAGCGTTATGTTTAAATATGGCAACCCATAAAGGTTTTAGCCCTAGACGGTGTTTCTCGATTGTGTGATTAGGTAACATGGTTCACGTAAATCACGGTTGACAAGCAGGATGAAAGCGCTTATAATCTAAGTAAATCGTTTTACTAAATCGTTTTACCAATGTTTGAGGTGACCTTATGAATAAAATTTTCGTGTTAGGCAGTCTGAATATGGATTTAATTATGTGTAGTGACCGGCTTCCCTTGGTCGGTGAAACGCTCACGGGAAACCAATTTGCTATGGTTGCCGGCGGTAAAGGTGCAAATCAAGCGGTTGCTGCGGCAAACATGAACGCGAACACGGTAATGCTTGGATCGCTTGGCAGCGACCCGCTTTCATCCAAGTTGCTTGATATGCTACAACAAACCGGCGTCGATTGCACGCACGTGAAAACATGGGAAAACATGCATGCAGGCATTGCATCCATCTGGGTCATTGACGGTGATAACCGCATTATTCTTGACGCCGGCGCCAATGCCCATCATGATTTGGACGCCATCACCCATGTGCTTGAAACGAAAGGATCATCCGGTGATTTGTTAATCTCACAGTTCGAGATACCCTTAGACGTTGTGAAACACACACTCAGTGTCGCTAGACGACTGAACATCCGCACGTTAATCAACCCAGCTCCAGCCGTGCCGTTAGACGATGATATCTATCCCCTCATCGATACAATGGTGTTAAACGAAACGGAAACGGAGATTATTTGCGGTCATCGCCCTGACGATGAACAAAGCACGCGTGACGCTGCGAAAAGCCTTCTAAACAAAGGCGTCCGCGACATCATATTCACCTTTGGAGACAAGGGCGCAACCCGGATTGATAACGCCGGGGAAACCCAGACGTTGTGTGCTCACGACGTGGAAGTCATCGACACAACCGCTGCTGGTGACACGTTTATCGGTGTATACGCGGCCGCCATCGTTGAAGGTTCGACACCTCTGAAAGCATTGACGATAGCTAATGCGGCTGCAGCGCTCTCAACCACCGTGTTGGGTGCGCAATCATCGATTCCAAAACGCAACGATGTTGTCGAATTTCTAGAAAGGGTGTCCGCTGATGAAACCGACCATTAAAGACATCGCCAAAGAAGCCGGTGTCTCACCAACCACCGTGTCGCTCGTGTTAAACGGTCGAACATCATCGGTTGGCAAAACCACCGCCAGCACAATCAGGGCGATAGCGAGTAAACTGAACTATCAACCAAACCATATTGCAAAAAGTTTAGTGACGAAAAAAACACAGACGATTGGCTTAATCATTCCGAACATCGTGAACCCCTTCTTCGCTGAACTCGCCTTAGCAATTGAAGAGTCCATCGCAACCAAAGGGTATAACCTTGTGCTCACAAACACCAATGAAAGCAATGAAAAAGATTTAGAGTACTTGAACGTGTTACATGCGCGTGGTGTGGATGGCATCTTTATGGCGCTTTCGCCCATCACAACCGACCGTGCAAAAAACGCGATTATCGAGGCTGTCAATCGTCTTGATATCCCGGTGGTTGCCATCGACCGTTGGATTGATGGTTTAGCATGTAATCTCGTGGCCATCGACCACCGTAAGGGGGCTTATCTCGCCACCAGCCATTTGCTCGATCTCGGCCATGAACGGATTGTCATGTTAAGCGGACCCTTATCAACATACACGGGTCAACTGCGCTTGCAAGGGTTTAAAGATGCCCACGAAGCCTACGGATTCCCTTATGACGAATCCTTGATGTTTGAGGGAGATTACACGATGACATCAGGACAAGCGTTGGCAGCGTCAATCGTTGATAAACACCCGACGGCGGTGTTCGCTGCCAATGACATGATGGCGATTGGGTTGATGCGTGAAGCACGCAATCACGGCTTAAAGATACCTGAGGATTTGTCGGTCATCGGGTTTGACAACCTGACGCTGGCCTCGCTCATTGACACGCCGTTGACCACCGTTCATCAACCGCTTAAATCATTGGGTGAACACGCAGCGGATATGATGCTTGAAAAAATCAAGTTAAGCCAGACGTTGAATCATAACATAAAGCTTGACCCTGAGGTCATCATACGAAGCACAACACAACCCCCGAGAAAGAAGGTATAGATTATGAGTCAACGCATCTTTTGGATTATCATCACCGTGCTAGGACTTGCGTTTGCGGGCACAACAACTGCGTTAGTCGTCACACTCGCATCAGATTCTGGTGATGAAACGGCGATTGAAACCGCGCCTCGTCCCGGTCGTGTGCGTGGCCGTGTGTACGATGATTACGGCAACATGGTCACCGCAGGGATTATCGTTGAGGACGAAAACGGTAATCAGGAGCGCTTACAAACCAATTATCTTGGCGGTTACACGCTGCGACTTCCCCCGGGTGAATATCGGCTGCACTTCACCCGTGGTATGCAATATTCCATTGTGACCGAAGATATTACTGTCGAAAGTTTTAAAACATACGTCTTGAATGATGTGCGCCTCGTGCGGTTGTTTGATTCGCGCGATTACGGCTATTACCCGGGTGACCTTCATCATCATTCAACGTGGAGCGATGGCGCAGATGATGTTGATAGCGTACTATTAAGCCATCTATCTAACACGCTTTACTTTGGTTTCCTCACTGATCACAACACCGCGAGCGGACTCGCCGAATGGATGCAAGGCGATCGGTTCGCTGTGGATATGACGCCGACGGGAGACCCTGTATGGTTTAGTCCGTTTCTCGGCAATGAAGTGACCACGCTTTACGGTCATTTCAACGCATTGGGAACAGGCATCGTCATTCCTGAGTGGGACATTGACGTTAGCAAAGGCGACATTCCCATTGAGGAAGTGTCGTACATCGCTGATGAAATACGCCGAAGTGGTGCCGTTTCAGTCATTAATCATCCATTCTCTCGCGATGAACTCGGATTCTATTTTTGGGAGATTCTCGACGAGTTTGACGCCATCGAAATATGGAATGGCGTCTACAGCCCCCACGGTCGTGAAAATGTTCAAGTAAGAGAGTATTGGTATGGTCTGCTCAACGACGGGCGTTTCTTCCCCGCTGTTTCTGGAAGCGACAACCATTCCGTTCGTTCCCCATATAACCCGAACTGGCTGCCTGCGAACCCAACCGACGACGATCTTTATCACGACGATTTCTTGAAAATGGGTCGATACACCGGGATGCCATCGTTCTACGCGCGCATTCCCGACGGCACCATTTCCTTGGAAAACGTGCAATACGCTCTGATGAACGGCCACGGTTTTATGTCCAACGGCATTTTACTGTTTGCTGACGTTGACGGCGCTGAATACGGTGATACCCACAGCTTAAATGGCAACACCACGGCTAATTTGAACCTCACTGCTTTCGGTCGTGAGGGCATCGACGTCATCCGGATTATCCATAACGGCGTCGTCGTTGAAGAAATTGACGTGAATGCTGAGAGGCATTACGAGAACATCATCGTCATTGACAGTTTAGAACCCGGCGATTGGATCGTGCTTGAAAGCGAAGGTCCGATGGCAAGGTATGCGATTACCAACCCGATTTTCTTTGATTAGACGATCGGTATCCATAGGTAACGAACTAAAGAAGGAGGGTCAAAATGAAAAGAGTTATTAGCTTTATGGCATTGGCATTGCTTGTGGCGATGTCGTTCACACTCGCAGCATGTGATGATTCTGTCCGTGTCGGCGATGACACCGCCACCTTCGTCAGCGACGACTTTGACGAAGAATGGGGATTAACCATCGAAGTTAAGCTTAAAATTATCGGTGGAGATGACGACGTGCTTTACAGTGGCACCGTCGAAATCAGCAGCATGAACCCTGTTGGCTTGGAAGCGTTAATCGGCGCGACCGAAGAAAAAGGCATCAACCTGGATGAATCAGGGGGATTCATCAACTCGATTGGCGGCTACACCAATGACTTTGGTGAAATGATCTATTGGCGTTTCTATGTCAATGGAGAAACCGCTCACCTAGGAGCCGGAACGTTCCAAGTCCGCGAAGGTGATTTAATCGAATTCCGTTACGAAGCACAGGACTAACCCCCGGACCATGGGCGCAGGGCAACTTGCGCCCTCACAGGGAAACAAGCGCTCACGCGTTCACATACAATCTATCAACCAGAAATGAGGAATAAATCGTGAAAAAAATAGCGCTACTTACCTTGATGCTCATCGCCTCCTATTTTGTCGCCGCATGCAACGGCGAACCCTCAAACGGCGCCGGCAACGAAGACGATGGTATTTTTCGCGTCATGTTGCTGGTCAACGGCAACCTTGGTGACCGGTCGTTTTTCGACTTAGCCGTGGAAGGCATACAGTCACTTGACGCCATGGAAGGCATCGAAGCATCATACATTGAAATGGGAACCGACTCGTCGATTTGGGAATCGACCCTTCGAACCGTTTCCCAACAGAACTACGACCTCATCTTCGTCGGAACCTGGCAAATGAGTGAGAACCTTCAACGCACCGCAAACCGCTATCCTAATCAACGTTACGTCATATTTGACAGTGAGGTTCATGAAGATCGCAACGACGAGTATGACAACGTGCATTCCATCCTTTTTAACCAAAGCGAAGCCGCATTCCTCGCAGGTTACGCAGCAGCAAGCCTTACAGAGTCGTTGAAGATTGGTTTTGTCGGCGGCCAACGCATTGACACAATCAACGACTTTGCCATTGGTTTTATCGAAGGCGCTGAACATTATGCTTCAGTTCATGACACCGGGTTCACGGTGTACACATCTTACGTTGGTAGCTTCGATAACAGCGCCCTTGCAAGAAGTTTAGCACAGACCCAGTACAACAACGGTGTCGACATCATTTTTCAAGCCGCTGCGCAGGCCGGTCTAGGTGTGTTCGATGCGGCAAAAGCGACCAACAACTTCGTCATTGGTGTTGACACAGATCAATACGAGTACTTCATCGACGATGACCCCCTCAAAGCTTCCCTCATTGTCACATCGGTCCTCAAGAAGGTTGACCACGTCATCGTTGATTCTGCGCTTGCGCACATGAATGATGAGTTAGAGTTTGGCGTCCTCATACGCCTGGGCCTCTCCGAAGGCATCGTCGGCCTCGCAAAAAACGATAACTATGACACATACATCACACAGATTAATCGCGATGCCATTGAAGCATTAGAACTTGCGATTATTGATGGCAGCATTGTCGTCAGTTCAGCATACGATCTTGAAACCAGCGCCATCAACGCCATTCTCGACCGCAACCGACCCTAACCAGGAGGCGCGCCATGGAAACGACCCCATTGCTTGACATGCAAGCCATCACGAAAATCTATGACAACGGTGTTGTGGCCAATGACAACGCCTCCTTCAGTTTGCGTAAAGGTGAGATTCATGCCATCGCCGGAGAAAACGGCGCCGGCAAAACGACCTTGATGAAAGTGCTTTACGGACTCGAGAAGGTCGATGAAGGCCGTGTGATGTTGCACGGTAACGAAGTGAACATCACCTCACCACACAAAGCGATTGAGCATGGCATTGGCATGGTTCATCAGCACTTCATGCTAGTGGATTCGCTAAGTGTGGCTGAAAACGTTATGTTGGGTGCCGAAGTCACCAAACGGGGTTTTATTGACAAATCCCACGGCATCCAAAAAACCGAGGCAATTGCCAAAACATACGGTCTTTACATCAATCCTCTGGCCAAAACCCAGACGCTCTCTGTCGGGTTAAAACAACGTCTGGAAATCATAAAAGTGCTCGCGCGGGACGTCAGCATCGTCATTCTTGATGAGCCGACAGCGGTTCTAACCCCACAAGAAACCGTCGAATTGTTTAATCAGTTAAAACGGCTGCGTAACGAGGGCCATTCCATTGTCATCATCACCCATAAACTCAAGGAAATCAAAACCATCTGTGATCGCGTCACCGTCATGCGCCATGGAAAAACCATCGGCACGTATGATGTGGCAACCATCACCGAAGCAGAAATATCCAAACGCATGATCGGCGCTGAGGTTCGCGTTGAGCGTGTTGAACGGTCCATCCAGGGCGGTAAGCCAATCTTAGAAATAACCAATCTCACTCGCCATCACCCTGGTGAACCCTCGCTTCACGACGTGAACTTATCCATTCGTCCCGGAGAAATCATCGGCGTCGCTGGCGTTGAGGGAAACGGTCAGAGAACACTCATTGACATCTTGACAGGTTACGCCTCAAGTTACGAAGGCCGTGTGTTGATTAACGGAGTCGATATTCGGGGACGCTCAATTAAAGCAGTTCGCGAACTCGCGGTTTCTCACATTCCTGAAGACCGGATGATCAAAGGCAGCAATCCTTTCGGGACGATCGGTGAAAATCTGGTGTCAACGACCATTAACAAGCCGGCTTTCAACCGTGCTAAAGGGTGGTTAATCAACGGACGGAAAATACGTCAATATACCCAACGCTTGTTGAAATCATACCGAATCAAGGCGGATAACACAGACGTACCGGTCCGCGTGCTCTCCGGTGGCAACATCCAAAAAGTGGTGTGTGCTCGTGAGTTGGACAGCCAACCGTCACTGCTGATTGCTGATCAACCGTCGCGCGGCATTGATGTCGGGTCGATGGAGTTCATTCATCGGCAAATCGAAACGTTAGCCAGCAATGGCAGCGCGGTGTTGCTTGTGTCGGCTGATTTGCGAGAAATCTTCCGCCTTGCTGATACCATCTACGTCATCTATAATGGGGCTTTTGTCGGAGCCTTCAACAATGATGGTTCTGTGCGTGAGGACACGTTAGGCGAATACATGCTCGGCATCAAACGCCAAGCGTTCGCAAAGGAGGTGGCGCGCCGTGATGCAGGCAATGCAGCGCTTTAAATCTATGTATGCTCGCGTCATCACCGCCATCAAACGCACGCTTAACCTTGGGTTTGTGTTTGAGTTGGCACGCACCCTCGCCGCCATCGTAATCGCCTTGAGCGTCGCGGCAATTATCATCCTCATCGTCAGCGACGATCCGGGATTCACCTTGCGTGTTTTTTTGCTGAATCCCTTGACGCAACCCGATGGATTTGCCACCATCTTTAGCCGTGCCATGCCCCTTATCTTTACCGGGTTAGCGGCGTCGGTCGTGCTTCGTGCTAAACAGTTTAACCTGTTTGCCGAAGGAGCCTTCTTCATCGGTGGATTTGCTGGTGCCATTGTCGCCATTCATGTGGGTTTACCCGGACTGCTTCTTCCCGTGGTTGCGTTGCTAGCCGGGGGTCTCGTCGCCGCCATCTTTGGTACAGTTCCTGCAGCGCTTAAGGCAAAACTCGACGTAAATGAGTTTGTCGTGTCACTGATGATGAACTTCATATTGTTGTGGATTGGTGTCTACTTTTTGTCGAATGTCTTTAACGATGAACGGGCCGGAGATATTACCACGCCATTGTTTCCAGAACACGCTCGTATCCCCTATATTAGCCAAGATTCGTTTTTCACCTCGGGTGTGTTTATCGCGATTGCAGCCGTTATATTGGTTTTTATCTTCTTCCGCTTTACACGTTTCGGATACAACATTAAAACCACCGGTGACAACCTGGCGTTTGCGAAGTATTCAGGCATCAATCCCGCCGGGCCAATTTTCTCCTCCCAGGTCATCGGCGCGTTCATTGCGGGTGTCGGTGGGGCAACAGAAGTGTTGAGTCACTACCGGCGGTTCAATTGGACATCGTTACCGATGTATGGGTTTGATGGATTCATGATTGCCATTATCGCCAAAAACAACCCGTTGGCCGTGTTGTTCGTCGCCCTGTTTTTTGGTTACATTCGTACCGGAGCGGTGCAAATGGAAATATTCACCCGGATGAGCAGTGAGATTGTGACAATCATTCAAGCTGTCATCATTTTACTCGTGGCCGCGCAAGCATTCTTGATGTCACTTCGCAAACGTCTCATGATGCGTCGCATCAAAGGCTTGAAACACGTCGAAGCTACGGTGGAGGTGTAATCGATGCGCGCGCTCTTTGAAACCATCGTGCAAATGGAGTTCATCATGACAGCGATCGAACTGTCTGTGCCTCTGGTGTTGGCCGCCTTAGCGGCGCTTATCACGAATAAAGCAGGCATTTTGAACATCGGGATTGAGGGCAGCATGTTGATGGGGGCCCTCATGGGGGCAGTCGTAGGGTATCAAACAGGCAGTGTCATGCTCGGTCTGTTGGCAGCCATAGCCATTGGGGCTTTCCTTGGTTTGTTGATGTCGGTTTTCGTCAACAAATTCAAAATCAATCACATCCTTGTCGGCATAGCCTTCAACTTGCTCGCGGCCGGGTTAGCGATTTTCATCATCTATGTTCGTACGGGGACCAAAGGCGATCACCCTTCGGTCTCGATTCCGACGTGGACTGTGCCCTACCTCTCCGACCTTCCCATCGTTGGTCCTTTGTTGTTCGGGCAAAACTTGATGGTATATCTCACCGTCGTTGCGGCGGTGGTGATTGCCGTGGTATTGTCGCGAACCAAACTGGGCATGCACATCAAAGCGGTGGGTGAAAACGTTGAAGCCGCTGAATCCGTCGGTATCAATGCGTTTAAAATCCAAAGCTATGCACTTTTAATCGGTGGTGTCCTCGCTGGGCTTGGCGGCGCGTTTATGTCCATGGCTTACATGTCGACGTTCAACACCGGCATGATTGCCGGACGTGGGTTTATCGGTATTGCCGCTGAATCGATGGGGGCCGGTATCGTCGGTAACACAGTGCTTGCTTCAGCCGTCTTTGGTTTCGTGAACACGTTTGCTGTCACCGCTCAAGTGACACTACGAATTCCTTTTGAACTCCTTAATACCCTACCTTATCTTGTGACCATTCTTGCCTTGGTCATCTACGCGATGAGAAAAAGAAGAAAGCAGGTTAAACAGCCATGAAAAAAGCTTGGAAACGTGAACATGAACTATTTAAAAACAGCCAACCCGTGGTCTTAAGCGACGACGAACAAAACTGGGACTTTGCCGGTGAGGTCGAGAAAATGGAAGACATCTTTCTCGGCATGAAATGGTTTTCGAACGTGCCTGGTTCAGGAGCACCGGAACGCGTCATTCTCGGTGCAATTCAAGCTGTAGAAAACCTCGGCTTTGATACCCGTGACGCAGAGAAACTTATTGACGAAGGATTGAAAGCCCACGAAGTGGGTGATTTCATTGCCTTGAATAAAATCACGGCGCGTATATGGAAAATCCTGAATGAGGCGCCAAAAAACAACCAGAGTGATTATTGGCAACACCCCATCTACGATGCCTTTGAAACCATCGAACGAGACGCTATTTTTCCTCGTGCAATCCCTGTCGATACCCGTGCTGACGTGTTCCGGACACAGACCTACCTCGCTTGGCAAGCGCAAATAGTAGGTGGCGCTTTTGGTACAGCGCTCGAGGGTTACACATCAGATAATCTAAAAAAGGCCTTTGGTGACGTTCGTGATTACGTCCGAAAACCAAACACATACAACGATGATATCACCTATGAAATAGCCTTTCTTGATGCGTTTGTCGAGTCGGGATATCACGTGGAATCCCATGAGATTGCTGAAGCCTGGGTCGCTCGAGTGCCCTTTGGCTGGTCGGCCGAAGAATGGGCGCTGAAAAACATTAAAATGGGTATTTATCCTCCGCGAAGTGGCATCGAGAACAACCCATATCGTGAGTGGATTGGCGCACAAATGCGCGGTGCCATCTGTGGCATGGTTGCCCCAGGAAACCCTATGCTTGCAGCCAAACTTGCCTTTATTGACGGGCGCGTTTCCCATTATAACAACGGCATTCTCGGTGAGGTGTTCAACGCTGTGTTGTTATCCTTGGCCTATGTAGAAACCGACGTGAGAACCATCCTTAAAAAAGCCATTGACTGCATCCCTTCAGACGCACAATATCGCGCGGTACTCGATTGGGCAATCAAGCAATGTGAAACACACGATACCTGGCAAGAAGCATGGGCCGCTGCCGATACACGCTTTGAACGTTACAATTGGATTCACAGTTACCCCAACGCCGCTGCCGAAGTGCTGGCGTTATGGTATGGTAAAGGCGATTTCGATGAAACGCTTCACATTGTCGGCATGGCCGGCTATGACGTCGACTGTAACGCCGCCCAGATTATGCCGGTCATCGCCATCATCAACCAAAGCATACCCTCGCGGTGGACCGAGCCTTTTGGCGATCGTCTTGATACCTATGTACGCGGCATGAAACAAACCACCATAAGCGCCCTCACCGAACGCACCATCAACGCCATCCACCGGGCGCAAAACAAGCCAAATTCTCACTAACGTATACCTCCTTTTCCCTGTCTTTTGTTTCCCGGGGCGGACCCCTTATCCGCCCCATTTTTCTTTTCAAAATCGAGGTGTGCTATTCGGTTAAACAATCCCATAAAGCGTCAACAGCTCGGCATTGATGATTACCTATTATTTTCGCCTTTGTCCAGCCAAATGATGCCCGCTTCCAGCCGCGTAAGGGTCGGTTTGCAGGTGTGTGTATGTGACGTGCCATTATAAGGCCAATAAAAAAGCCCCCTAAGCGTGTCCTGCCTTTAGGTTCATGTGCAGTCACTGTGCTTAGGGGGTTGTCTCTACGCGTGGGCCGAAATAATCACAAAAGCCACGGCTCGCTTTATCGCGCTTGGGTGGTCAATCGAGGTACTCGTCTTCATCGCCCGGGTGTTCAATCCAATCGTCGACCGGCGTTTTCGCAGTGTCGTGGTCAAATTCAATCTCATCGTCGAGGTAGAGTTCGTCGGCATCTTCGGGGTCTTCCGGTTCGGGTTTTTCATAGTCGAAACGGGTGTGTTTAAGGATGCCTGTGCCGGCCGGAATAAGGCCGCCGATGATGACGTTTTCTTTGAGTCCGACGAGGTCGTCGGTTTTGCCGCGAATGGCGGCGTCGGTGAGGACGCGGGTGGTTTCTTGGAAACTCGCGGCACTGAGGAACGATTCACTGCGCAGCGAGGCGCGAGTGATGCCAAGCAAGACGGGGCGTCCAATGGCCGGGCGTTTGCGGGCGGCGATGGCTTGCGCGTTCGCTGCCTTGAACTCGCGAATCGACACTTGGGCGCCGGGCAGAAGGTCGGTGTCACCTTCGATGACGATATTGATTTTGCGCATCATCTGATGGACGATAATCTCGATGTGTTTATCGGAGATATCCACGCCTTGAGCGCGGTACACTTTCTGCACTTCAGCGAGAATGTATTGCTGAACGGTTTCGGCGTCGGTCGCTTTGAGCAGTTGTTTTGGATCGATCGATCCGTCGGTGATTTGCTCACCAGCTTTCACCTCTTGGCCTTCGTTGACAAGCAGGTTGACGTTGGAGTTGGTTTCGTAGATGTGGGTATCGCTTGGGCCTTTAACGGTGACTTTATAGCGTTCGCTAATCTGTTCAATGTCGTCGATAACGCCATCGATTTCGCTAATGACTGATTTCCCTTTAGGCATCCGCGCTTCAAACAGCTCTTGAATCCGCGGGAGCCCTTGGGTGATGTCGGCGCCGGCCACACCGCCGGTGTGGAAAGTCCGCATCGTCAGCTGGGTTCCCGGTTCGCCAATCGATTGCGCGGCGATGATGCCGACCGATTCGCCGACTTCGACTTGTTCGCCGGTGGCAAGGTTGCGGCCGTAACATTTCTTACAGAGACCGCGTTCGGCAGCGCATGTCGGCACCGCACGAATTTTGACTTCTTCGATGCCGGCAGTGGCGATTTCGCTGGCCAGTTCATCGGTCATGTAGGTGTCGCGTTGCACGATGATTTCGCCGGTTTTCGGATGCGTGACGGTTTGTTGGGTGTAGCGTCCGCTTAGGCGTTCGGCTAAGCCTTCGATAACTTTACCATCGTTGTCGCGAATGGCGCTCACCGTGGTGCCACGGTCGGTGAAACAGTCGTCTTCGGTGATGACGAGGTCTTGGCTAACGTCGACCAAGCGGCGGGTAAGGTACCCTGAGTCGGCGGTTTTGAGCGCCGTGTCGGTGGACCCTTTTCTCGCTCCATGGGTCGAGATGAAGAACTCAGACATTGTCAACCCTTCACGGAATGCTGCTTTGATGGGCAGTTCGATGACCTTCCCGAGCGGGTTGTTCATGAGGCCGCGCATGCCGGCGAGCTGGGTAAAGTTTGACTTGTTTCCGCGTGCGCCGGAATCGGACATCATGTAGATGTGGTTATCGTCAGGCACTTCGCTTTCAAGCCCGTGCTCGATGATATCCTTTTTCTCTTTCCAGACTTTAAGCACATGTTGATACCGTTCTTCTTCGGTCAACAGCCCGTTTTCAAATAAGTCCTGGATCTGTTCAACTTTGTCGTCGCCTTCTTTGAGCACTTGGTCTTTAAGGCTGTAAGGGGTAACGTCAAACGCACTCACGGTGATGCCGGCGTAGGTCGAATAACGGAAGCCGAGGTTTTTCATCTTGTCGAGCATCTTCGAGGTTTCATTGATTTTAAAATCGGTGAAGACGCGGCTGATAATCAAGGACAAGAAGCGTTTGTTGAACGGTTTGACAAGCGGCATCTGTTGGATGGCTTCGGGGACGTTTTTACCGCGTTCGATGAAGTAGTTATTCGGGGTGTTTTCGTTAAGGTTTTCCGTGGTTGGTTCGTTCAAATACGGGAAGCTTTTCGGGAGAATTTCGTTGAAGATCAACTTGCCGTAGGTGGTGACGAGGTAGCCTTCTTTTTGCGCTTTGGTGAGCGGTGCGTTACCGAGCGAATTGCCACGCAACGCGATGCGCGTGTGCAGCTTGATTTGACCGTTTTCAAACGCCAACATGACTTCGTTGAAATCACCGAAGACGCGTCCTTCGCCGATGGCGCCGGCGCGTTCTAACGTCAGGTAGTAGTTCCCGAGCACCATGTCTTGCGACGGGGTGACGACGGGTTTGCCGTCTTTGGGGTTGAGGATGTTGTTGGAGGCGAGCATGAGCACACGGGCTTCGGCTTGCGCTTCTTCGGAAAGGGGCACGTGCACGGCCATTTGGTCGCCGTCAAAGTCGGCGTTAAACGCTGTGGTGACAAGCGGATGCAACCGGATAGCCTTACCTTCGACGAGCACTGGTTCAAAGGCTTGGATGCCGAGGCGATGCAAGGTCGGCGCGCGGTTTAAAAGCACTGGATGTTCTTGAATGACGTCCTCGAGCACACCCCAAATTTTCGAATCGGCACGTTCAATGAGGCCTTTGGCGCTTTTGATGTTGGACGCGATTTCACGTTGGATGAGTTCGCGGATGACAAACGGTTTAAAGAGCGAAATCGCCATTTCTTTAGGCAGACCGCATTGATACATCTCAAGATCTGGTCCGACGACGATGACGCTTCGTCCTGAGTAGTCAACGCGTTTTCCGAGTAGGTTTTGACGGAAGCGTCCTTGTTTGCCTCGGAGCATGTCCGACAAACTTTTCAGCGGACGGTTTTTCTCGACCACCATCTTGCGACCGCGCTTGGAATTGTCGATGAGCGCGTCGACCGCTTCTTGCAACATCCGCCGTTCGTTTTTCGTGATCAAGTGTGGTGCCCGTTGTTCGATTTGACGTTTTAGGCGGTTGTTGCGGTTGAGGATTCGACGGTAGAGGTCGTTGAGGTCCGTGGTCGCGAAACGTCCACCGTCGAGTTGCACCATCGGGCGCAGTTCGGGGGGGATGACAGGGAGGACGTCTAGAACCATCCATTCAGGTTTGTTGTCGGAGTTGTTGAAGGCTTCGAGCACTTCAAGGCGTTTAATGATTTTTTCCCGTTTTTGCTTTGAGGCATCAGGAAGGGCTTTGCGGAGTTTGTAGATTTCTTCGTCGAGATCGAGCTGCGAAAGCAGGACTTTGACGGCTTCTGCGCCGGTAAGGGCGCGGAAACGGTGGCCGTACTCCATGTATTTTTCGGTGTATCTCGCTTCAGAAAGAATCTGTTTGTACTGCAGGTCGGTGTCGCCTTTGTCGATGACGATGTAGGAGGCGAGGTAAACGACTTCTTCTAGGTCTTTGGGTTTGATGTCAAGCAGCGTCGCGATACGTGATGGTGTGTTTCTTAAGTACCACGTGTGCACGACAGGCGCGGCGAGTTTGATGTGGCCCATGCGCTCGCGGCGTACCTTGCTTTCGGTGATTTCAACGCCGCAGATGGGGCACTTTTTGCCGCTTTGCGAGCTGCGTTTGGATTTGTTGTTGCAGGCGCATTGGAAGTCTTTGGTGGGGCCGAATATCTCCTCGCAAAAGAGGCCTTTGCGCTCCGGTTTGAGCGTTCTATAGTTGATGGTTTCGTGTTTTTCTACTTCGCCGTATGACCACGACAGAATCTCTTCAGGTGAAGCCAGACGGATCTTATAGTGGGAAAACTTTTTACTCATGGTATCACCTTTCCTTTAGGAATTGAAGCCGAATTTGTCGATGTAGTCCTCCACGTCGGAATCTTCGACGAGGCTCTTATTGGCTTCGTTTTGCTTCGAGTCGCGGTTGATCAGTTCGACATAGATGCCAAGCGATTGCAGTTCGCGTGTCAGGACGCGGAACGATTCAGGCAGGCTCGGTCCGGGGATGCTTTTGCCATCAACGATGGCGCGGAAGACTTTGTTACGGCCGATGATGTCATCGCTCTTCACGGTGAGCATCTCCTGCAAGCAGTAGGCGGCACCGTAGGCTTCAAGCGCCCAGACTTCCATTTCGCCGAACCGCTGTCCGCCGTTTTGGGCTTTGCCGCCCATCGGCTGTTGCGTGACGAGGGTGTAGGGTCCGACGCTTCTGGCGTGGAGTTTGTCGTCGACCATGTGGTCGAGTTTGATCATGTGCATGACGCCGACGGACACTTCGTTGTCGTATTCATCGCCGGTGCGACCCGAGTAGAGTTTTGTTTTCCCGTCCATTTGCATGTTCGCTTCTTTCAT
>SLOP01000010.1 GCA_007132465.1 Candidatus Izemoplasma sp. | reverse complement strand
CCTTTTTTGTTTTTCAGCATCGTTTATTTCCTCCTAATCGTTTTTATTCTATTTTATGGGCATGGTTGTGCCCTATAGGTTGTGTTTAATATACCATATGTAGAATAGTTAGTCAACAGAGTATATGCTAATGCGACACATATGTCGCATGAGTTACAATTGGTCAGAAAGTGTGAGTGAGGGAAGCATGACGGCGAGGATCATGATGACGATCATGACGTAGACGAAGATGAGCATAAGTGGTTCGAGCGCTTTTTTGAGTTTTTCGATTTTGAGGTCGCTGTCTTCTTCGTAGAAGTCTGACAAACTCTGCATCATTTTGGCGAGTTCCCCGGTTTTCTCACCGACGCCCATCATTCGTGTGAAGACGATTTCTGAGGCGTAGTGGTGCTCGAAGGCGAGGCTCATAAGGTCACCGCCGTTGACGTTCTTCTGCGCTTCGACGAGCAGTTCACGGTAGACGTTGTTGTCGATGGTATCATACGTGGTTTTGAGGGTATCTTGCAAGGGGACCGAGTGGTTGAGCATCTGGGCGATGGTGGCGGCGATGCGTGAGAGGTTGTTCATTTTGACGAGTTCGCCGAAGATGGGCATTTTGATGGCAATCACGCTAAGGGCATAGCGAAATTTATACGAGCGTTTTTTAATCAGGATAAAACTTAAGACAACCGCAATCAAACCCATGAGCAAGAACAACGCGTTGTTGCGCATGAATTTACCGATGTTCATGAAAAAAACCGTGACGCCCGGCAAGTCGCCGCCGAGTGAATCGTACATGTCTTCAAACTGCGGCAAAACCCCGACCATCAGGAAGATGGCGACGCCGATGGCGACGACGAAGTAGATGATTGGCAACATCATCGTGCCCTTGATTTGACTCTTGAGGCGGTATTGTTGTTCGAAGTAATCGCCGGTTTCGGTCAACACGTCATAAAGGTCACCGGTGGCTTCGCCGACCTTGACCATGCTGATCAAAAGCTTCGGAAACTCACGCGGGTATTCTTTAAAGGCTTCCGATAAGGATTGGCCGCCGTTGACTTCGTAATAGATGCCATAGAAGATGCGGCGAACGTTTTTGTTGGTTTGTTGGGTGGCGAGGATTTCACAGGCTTCGTTTAGTTTGACGCCCGACTTGAGGAGCGAGGCGAGCTGTTTGATGAAGAAAATCAAATCGCGTTCGCTGACGACGCGGTTTAAGGTAATGCGGTTAAGGCGGGCAATCAGGCTGTCTTTTTTTTCGATTTCAATCGCACGCAGGCCGTTTTCAAACAAAAACTGGTCGACCACGGCTTTCGATGGGCCCTCGGCCATGCCACGGACAATCTTCCCATCTTTCATACGCTTCGCTTTATAACGATAGTCGTTTATTCTCATGCGGGGCCTTCTTCCATGTCGAGGCCGAGTTTCAAGATTTCTTCGACGGTGGTGATGCCGTCTTTGACCTTGTCCAAGCCAGCCTCGACGAGCACGCGGGTACCGTCTTTCTTGGCTTGTTCCAAGATGTCGTATTCTTTTTCGTGGTTAGAGATCATCCGCACGATGGTGTCGTTAACATCGAGCATTTCAAACACGGCCACGCGGCCTTTGTAACCTTTGTTGTTGCAGCTTGAACAGCCGACGGCGCGACGAACTTTTTTGATTTCCATGTCATACCGTCCGAAAATTTCTTTTTCGTTTTCTGTGGGCGCTTCGGTTTTCGCGCAGACGTTACATACGCGGCGGACGAGTCGCTGAGCGACGATGCCTGAGAGCGATGAGGCAACCAAGAAAGGGTCGATGCCCATGTCGACAAGCCGTCCGATGGTTTTAACGGCGCTGTTGGTGTGGATGGTGGAAAGCACCAAGTGGCCGGTCAAGGCAGCCTTGACAGAAATCTGCGCGGTGTCGACGTCGCGAATCTCCCCAATCATGATGATGTTGGGGTCCTGGCGTAAAATCGAACGGAGCGCCGTGACGAAGGTGAAGTCGATGTCTGGGTTGACGTTAACTTGGTTGACGCCTTCAAGCTCAATCTCGACCGGATCTTCAACCGTGATGATGTTGACATCGGGGCTGTTGAGTTGGTCTAAACACGCGTACAGCGACGTCGTCTTCCCCGAGCCCGTCGGTCCGCTGACCAAGACGATGCCGTTGGGACGTCGAATCATGCGCAAAAACACCTTGCGGTCTTTTTCCGATAAACCAAGGCGGTCAAGGCCTTTGGAGTCACGCGATAAGTCGAGCACGCGCATGACGACCTTTTCGCCACGCACCGTCGGCAACGTCGAAATCCTCAAATCGATTGGCCGACCTTCGATGACGGTCTTGATTCGGCCGTCTTGCGGGGTCCGCGAATCGGTGATGTCCATGTGGCTCATAACCTTGATGCGGCTGACGAGTTTCGGTAAGATGACTTTCGGCAACTCGCGTTCGGTTGAGAGCACGCCGTCGATACGGTAGCGTATTTTGAACTCGATGTCAGTCGGGTCTATGTGGATGTCTGAGGCTTCGGTTTTGACCGCCGTCAGCAAAATTTGGTTCACAAGCCCGATGATTGGCGATTCGCTGGAATCTTTTTCCGGCTCTTTGGTCAGTTCATCGTAAAACTTCTCGTCTTCTTTTTTCTTGCTTTCGACTTCAATGCCGAGCGATTTTAAGGTTTTGGAGAAACCGTAATACCGAGCGATGGCTGTGTCGATGTCATTTTTGGTGGCGATGACGGGCTCGACGTTCATGCCGGTTTTTAGACGGACGTTTTCGAGCGTTGGAAAATCGAGCGGGTCGTTGGTCGCCACGACCAAACGCCGCCCGCTGATGTTGATGGGCATGATTTTCGAGCGGGTGACAAAGTCTTCATCGAGCAGCTTGAGAACTTGATCATCAACGTAAATAAGGCCGAGGTTAACGCGCTTGATGCCGAGCGAATCGCTGAGGGCGTCGACAATTTGCGAGTCGGAACAATGGCCAAAGCGAATCAGCGCTTCGCCGATTTTTTCGCCACGTTCACGACGTTGCAAGGCCTCGTTAATCTGTTCTTCGGTGACGACGCCTTCGCGCACGAGCACGTCACCTAAGCGTTTTGGGGTGCTTTTCGCCATGGTCTCACTTCCCTCTTAGGGTATCAGTCGGTATCGAGAACAATCGCTTCGATGGGCGCGTATACTTCATATAAGATGATGGCATCATAAAGCACCTCATCGTAAATGTTGGTGATGGTGCGGCGAACCGTGACCACCACACCATCGACTCCGTCGCGGATGTGGTCAGGATTGGTTGTGGTTTGGGTGGGGTAATCGAAATAATGAATGGTTTTGTCCACGTCGATGGTGTTGATGAAGGGGGCGCCTATCAACGTGATGGT
Organism: Candidatus Izemoplasma sp.; assembly: GCA_007132465.1. GTDB lineage: Bacteria > Bacillota_I > Bacilli_A > Izemoplasmatales > Izemoplasmataceae > SLQR01. The sequence continues at coordinate 816 of SLOP01000010.1, read as the reverse complement.
AAACGCGTTGCCAACGCGTTCAAAAGCAATGGTGAAAGCGCAATGCGTGTTGTTTTCAAACATAAAATCCAAGTTGCGAGAACGTTGCACATGGACGTTGCGACCGTAAAAAGGGTAGGTGTCGGTATCGTATTCACCGGGGACTTGGTCCATGAACTGGTGATGCCGGTGGATGGTGAACGGCGTGTGGGGAATGATTTCCAGCATCAGCGCGCCCAAATAACTCAACTCAGCGCGTGTGAAGACGGGATCGAAGGCCTCAAGCATGCTGAAGTGTGACCGCGCGGTAATGGCGATGCCGTTTGGAAAATGGTCGGCGAGTTTGGCGTCAAGCACATCCAAATCTAGTGGGTCGCCATGCACCCTATTCGGCGCTTCTAAGCTGACGACATGCAATGTTTGCATGAAATTGTCCATTTGATCGGCCGGCACAAAGCGGTTCAGCTGATGGCTGGAAAAGCGCTTGAGATCGCTTGCGTCTTCCAACACATCCTCGATAAGCCTCGGGATATCAAAATCGACTTGCTGGCGCAAGGCCGGGCTCCACTCATCGAGTGCGGCATCGATTTCTGCCAGCAACCCCGGAAGCACGGTTTCTGAGTATTGGACATAAAGCATGTTGGTTCGGCCGTCGCGTAGTTCATCGAGGCTACGTTCAATATCAAAAAAAATCTCGTCACGATTGAAGGTGTAGTTGTAGCCTTGGTAGCGCAGTTCAAAAATGACGAGGTCGTCCTCGAGCCAGTTATTGATGTAGGTGCGTAGTTTTTCTTCGGCTTCTTCTTCGGTTAATCCGACGATAGAGATGTTTCCAAT
>SLOP01000002.1 GCA_007132465.1 Candidatus Izemoplasma sp. | reverse complement strand
GGAGCTCGTCGTCAAAACGCACGTCGACGACCGGTCCCATCACTTGCACGACGTTGCCTTTGTTCATGGTCATTCCTCCTTAGTTCACCGCTTCGGCGCCGCCGATGATGTCGGTGAGTTCGATGGTGATGGCGTCTTGCCGGGCACGGTTGTAGCGCAGTTTAAGATCGCGAATCAAATCTTTGGCGTTGTCGGTTGCGCTCTTCATCGCCGTCATGCGAGCGGCGTGTTCACTTGCTTTCGCCTCAAGTATCATGCCGTAAAGCACATAGACCACGACCGTTGGTAAGAGTTGGTTGAGCACGGTGGATGCGCTTGGTTCGAAATGGTACATGCGCTTATAGCGCTCGCTAGGTGCTTGTTCTGGTTGAATATAGGGGCTTTTGTCCAGTGGCAACAACGTCTGGTGTTCAACTTTTTGTGTCAACGTGTTGACGAAATGGTTATAGAATGCCACGACGTTGTCGTATTTTCCCGATAAATACCCTTTGATGAAATCGTCGGTGACTTCTTGGAAATCGAGAAATTGGATATCGTCTCGCACTTGAATAACGTTTTCGTTGATCAGCGTAAAGCCTTTGCGCTTTGCAAACGCATAAGCTTTGTAGCCGAGCGCAGCCACAGCAAACTCGTCGTGAGAACCGTGGTGCTTGTTGACGTAGGCCAAGAACGCTTTAAACAAACTGGCGTTGTAAGGTCCAGCTAAGCCGCGGTCCGAGGTCACGAGAATGTAGACGGTTTTGTCAACGTCGCGCGATTCGAACATCGGATGCGTGATGTCGGGGTCGCTTTGCATCACTCGAGAAAGCGAGGCAGTCAAGCGTTTTGTGAGTGGTCGAAAATTGGTGATGTTGCGTTCGGCACGCTTGAGTTTCGAAGCGCTAACCATGTACATCGCTCTGGTGATTTGCGAGGTTTTATCGGTTGCATTGATGCGCTTTTTGATGTCTCGCATGGCAGCCATCGGACCACCTCCTTAGGCAAAGGTTTTTTTAAAAGCTTTTAAAACGTCGTTCATGTCGTCGCTCTCCGGGAGGGCTTTCGTTTCTCGGATTTGCTTCAATAATTGTTGCCCTTTATCGTCTTTATCAAGGTATTGGTGAAGTTCGGATTCAAAGCGTTTAATGTGATCGACAGACACATCATCAAGGAATCCTTTAGTCAGTGAGTAGATGCTGAACACTTGTTTCTCCACATCCATCGTCTGATGCAAGCCTTGTTTAAGGATCTCAACGGTGCGTTTGCCACGCTCTAGTTTCTTCGTTGTGGCCTCATCAAGATCGGAGCCAAACTGCGTAAACGCTTCGAGCTCTCGGTAACTCGCAAGGTCGAGTCGCAAGGTTCCTGACACCTTCTTAATCGCCTTAATTTGAGCGGCACCGCCAACGCGTGAGACGCTCAATCCAGCGTTAATGGCTGGACGTACGCCGGTGTAGAAGAGATCGCTTTGCAAGAATATTTGGCCGTCGGTGATGCTGATGACGTTGGTTGGGATGTAGGCTGAAATGTCCCCTTCTTGCGTTTCAATGATTGGCAAAGCCGTGATGGAACCGCCGCCGAGATCATCGTTGAGTTTCGCGGCGCGTTCCAACAGACGCGAATGAAGGTAAAACACGTCTCCAGGGTACGCTTCGCGTCCCGGTGGACGACGCAGCAACAAACTCAGTTCGCGATAGGCGATCGCATGCTTGGTCAAATCGTCGTAAACGACGAGGACGCTTTTGCCTTCGAACATGAATTTTTCGGCGATGCTTACGCCGGCGTAAGGAGCCAAATAAAGCAGCGGTGCGGGTTCACTGGCGCTGGCGCTGACGATGATGGTATGGTCCATCGCACCGCGTTTTTTAAGCGATTGGATGACACCAGCCACAGTCGATTCTTTCTGACCGATGGCCACGTAGATGCAAATGACATCTTTGCCTTTTTGGTTGATGATGGTGTCAATCGCAATCGAGGTTTTTCCTGTCTGCCGATCGCCGATGATCAACTCGCGTTGGCCACGGCCGATAGGCACGAGGGCGTCGAGCACTTTGATGCCGGTTTGTAGCGGTTCATCGACCGATTTGCGGCTCATGACCCCTTGCGCTTTTTGTTCGAGTGGTCGAAACTCCTCGGTCTTAATAGCCCCAAGTCCGTCGATGGCTTGTCCAAGCGGATTGATGGCCCGTCCAATAAGCGCTTCTCCGACGGGGACTTGTAAGATGCGTCCGGTCGTCTTGACTTCGTCGCCTTCTTTAATCGCCGTCGACTCATCAAGAATGATGACGCCAACGCTGTCTTTTTCTAGGTTGAGGGCCATGCCAAAGACATTGTCTGGGAACGCCAAAAGCTCGCCGCTCATGGCCTGGTCTAAGCCGTGCACAAGCGCGATGCCGTCACCGACGCTGATGACGGTGCCGACATTCTCAGTCTTAATGTCCTTTTGGTAGCGTTTGATTTGTTCTTTGATTAACGTGCTGATTTCCACGGGGTTAATTTTACTCATGGTACCACCTGCCTATTTCGTCAGTCGTGACTTCAGTTTGTTGAGGTTATCTTGGACGGTGTCAGATAAAACCATGCCGTCGTACTCGACGCGCATGCCGCCGACGATGGATTCATCGACGATGACGTCGACGATGACGCGGCGTTTGTGTTTTTCTTGATACGCTTTCTCAAGCGCTTCGATGCGGTCATGCCCAAGCGGTTTTCCGACCCTGATGCTCACACGCATTGTTTCATCGCGTTTGTCCATCAGTCGTCCATACGCTTGTTTCGCGCCTTCAAGATGCGTGAGTCGGTTGTTGTCAATCAACACCTTGAGAAAATCGCGGAACGTCGCCGGCATGTCAAGCTGATTTAGCATCGCTTTCTTGTCGTTTTTGGTAACGGCCGGACTCAGGAAAAAAGCCCTTGTTGTCTCGTCGAAAGCCTTGAGAAAACGGTCGAACGCTTGCTGAACGTCCGTGAGTTGATCGGCATCGAGTGCAAGCTCAAAAAGCGCGACGGCATATTGTTCGCTGATCGCGCTCATGTCTTACGCACCGTGTTGATGGTGTCCTCAAGCAAGCGTTCGTATGTGGCTTGATCAATTTTCTTGGCAATGACTTTCTCCGTCAACATCACCGCGATGTTGACGATTTCTTCACGCAGCTGGCTGCGTGCGACGTCGACTTCTTGGGCGAGGTCTTTTTGGGCGTCTTTCTTGATGTTGGTGGCCTCGTCTTTGGCTTTGGCAATAATGTCGCGCCGCGTGTCTTCACCGCGCGTTTTCGCTTCTTCAAGCAACTGGCGCGCTTCATCTTTCACACGCTCAAAGCTGGTTTCAGCTTCTTCTTTAAGGGCTTTGGCTTCTTCGTTCTTCTCCATCGCTTCGGTGAGTTCTTGGTCCATCAGTTCACGTCGTGCTTCGATGAAGCCCGTGACTTTTTCCCAGAAAAACACCTTGACGATGATGACAAGGACGACGGTGGCGGCAAGCTGGATGAAGAGTTCAAGCGCATCGGCGCCAAGCGCAATGTCGACCAGCCGTTGAATGGCATCGGCTAATCTTTGCATGGTGTTGCCTCCAATCCATGTGTATTACGTAAAAATCAAAACAAAAGCAATGATCAACGCGTAAAGACCCGTGGTTTCAGCCATCGCTTGACCCACGAGCATTGTCGTGGTGATTTTCCCGATGGCTTCTGGTTGACGTCCAACGGCTTCGACCGCTTTTCCGGCGGCGAATCCTTGTCCGATACCAGGACCGATACCGGCAATCATCGCGATGCCCGCTCCGAGCAGCGCCAGGCCATCGACGAAAAACGCGTTATACTCGCCGGTTGCCATCACAAGAGTTGATAACATGCCTATTCCTCCTTAAGGGTATGTGGGTAAACTATATACCATCAATTACTCGTCGGTGGCCAAGTCCGGTTCTTCAATGGCCATGGACAAGAAAATGGTTAACAACATGAAGTACACAAACGCCTGGACAATACCAAACCCAATGTTGAAAATCGGATGCAAGAACACCGAGGCGATGGAGATGTTTCCTGCGGTGCTTAATACCGCACCGATGGTGCCCAGTGATTCACCGAGAATATGCAGCAAATTAAACACGACAACCGCCATCACGCTGCCGCTGAGGAGGTTCCCGAAGAGACGAAGCCCCATGGCGAGTGGCGTGGAAATTTCACTGATGACGTTTAAGGGCATCAAAAGCACGTTAGGCGTCGCTAAATCTTTGATGCGGTTTTTCGGTCGGCGAACGTATAAGCCGCCGAGTTGAATGGTCAAAAAAGCAAACAGGCTGAATGCCAGCGCGATGGTGATGTTGGCCAACGGGTTAGCAAGGCCAAAGAGCGCTGAGGTGTTGGCAAAAACCAAGTACAGCAACGTGGCCACAAGAATCGGTGTGAACGTCTTCCACCGTTCGCCGTAAAACTCTTTGATGAAATCGTTGAGTTGTTCCACCAACAACACCGCCAAAAAGACGATGCCTTTGGGTTGGTCGGTCGGTTTCAACTTCGCCACTTTCCGGCCGATGATGACGCTGGCGATGGACACGAAGACAACCACGATTAACGATGTTTTCATGTTCGGTGATAAATCGGCGTAAAAATCAAGCATCTCAAGCGCCTCCTTCATCGTCATCAAGCGCGTTTCGGTGCACGAAGAAGTTTATCATCATCACGAACTTGAACGAGGCGATGCCCAAGAACGAAAAGACCATATCGATGATGTCTTGACGACGGAAATACACCGCCGCGGCAATGATGGCGTAAAAAATGAAACGCAGGGCGTAGTTTTGCATCGCCCGGCGTTTGAGTGTGTCGGGATCTTTGTGTGCGGTTTTCATCGTCGTCTTGTAGTTATGACTCATCATCATGATGACGGCGAAACCGCCAAGGGCATAAGCGATGGCGCGATCAAGGTCAAACACCAACCAAAAAAGCCCGCTCAAGACAAGCGTGGTGATAAACGCATAAAAGAATGTCTGGAGAAACACCTTTTCAGTCATCTTTTTCCACTCCTATGCGGTAGACGCGTACCATGAAGTTACGCACCGCCGCGATGGCGCCAAGCACCATGAAAATGATGATGAACAGCCGTTCAAAGCCAAGCAGACGGTCAATGCCCCAGCCTATCAGAAAGCCGACGCCTATCGCCGCGACGGCTTCGTAGAGAAAACTCGACGTGATGGCCAACAGTTTCAACAAAAACCGCTTGTCATCCATTATTTGGTGCCGAACAACCGGTCACCGGCATCGCCGAGGCCCGGCATGATGTATGCTTTTTCGTTCAGTTTTTCATCCATGGCGGCGAGGTATATATCGACATCAGGATGCGCTTTTTCCAGCACTTTAACGCCTTCGGGGCACCCGACGAGGGCAACGAAACGAATGTCTTTTGCGCCGGCTTTCTTCAGCGCGTCGATGGCCGCAAGCACGCTTCCTCCCGTGGCTAACATCGGATCGACCAGCAACACGGTCGCTTCGACGATTTCTTTAGGGAATTTCACGTAGTAGCTGTGCGGCTTCAATGTTTCTTCGTCTCGATACAACCCGATGTGACCAATCTTCGCGGTTGGAATCATCATGTGAATGCCATCGACCATGCCGAGTCCGGCACGGAGGATGGGAACGATCACAACGTCTTTAGCAAGCATTTTCGCTTCGGTTTTCATCAGCGGCGTTTCAACCTCAACGAGACGTGTCGGCAAGTCGCGGGTAACTTCGTAAGCCATCAGTCCGCTCAGTTCTTGAACATTTTCACGAAACGTCTTCGTGTCAGTATTTTTATCGCGGATTTTCGCCAGTTTATGGTCGATTAACGGATGGTGCAATATCACCAGTTTTCCCATGAAAACACCTCTACTCTTCGAATTTGTTAACGCGGCGTTGATGCCTTTTCTCACCCGAAAACTCGGTATGGAGCCAAACATCAACGAGGGTTTTCGCCAGTTCATCACCGAGGATGCGTCCACCTAAGGTCAGCACGTTTGAGTCGTTGTGTAAACGGGTCGCCTTCGCCGTGTAAGCATCGTTGACGTTCGCGGCGCGCACGCCCTTAATTTTGTTGGCTTGGATACTCATACCCACCCCGGTGCCACATAGCAAAATGCCACGATCGGCCTCGCCTTCTGCCACTGCCTTAGCCACGGCTTTCGCAGGCTCATTGTAATCGCAGCTCTCTGTGTTGTGGGTCCCATAATCATGGACGTGAATGTTCTTAGATTTCAAAAAATCGACGATTTTTTCTTTCAGTTCAAAGCCACCGTGATCCGCACCAATAACAACTCGCATGATTCCACCTCACTAACGCGTTTTTTTCATTACAATTATAACAAAAGCGTATGATAAAACAACCTTTTTCCTATATTTATAATTTAGTCGTCCGAATCGGGAAGCGCATGCACAACCACGGTCCCCTGACGCAACGTTTTTCGGTTTTCCACATCGAACACGGTGGAACTGACAGTTTTGAGATTGCCGCCTTCGAGCGTGTAATCGACGAGCGTCGCGAACGCCTCAGCGTCGGCGAAACGGGTGATTGGTGGTTCGTGAGCGTGGTTTAAACTCGTCACCGCCATCGGCCCGAATCGGTTGAGTATAGCGCGAGCAATCGCGTTGTCAGGGATGCGCAAACCGACCGTATCAAGGCCTCGAGTGACATAGTCTGGCACAGCCTGACTCTTTCTCACCACCAGGGTCAGCGCCCCCGGCCAGTGTGCATCGGCGTACGCTGCGTAGGTAGCGAAATTTTCACTTAAGCGTTTCGCATCATCACGGTTGCCAACTAAAACTGGCAACGGTTTTTTTCCTTCACGACGTTTTACGGCATAAATTTTTTCCACACCCGTCGCACTATCCATCCGGCACCCGATCCCATAGACGGTGTCGGTCGGAAAAATGATGATTTCGTCGGTGAGTTTTTTCTTAAGCAGTTCATCTAAACTAATCTTCATGCGTGCCCACCTCCAAGGAAAGTTCTGTCTGACATCGCGCAGCGACAGGGGCGAATGACCGGCGATGAATGGGGGAGATGCCTAAGGCATCGAGCGCCTCAAGGTGTGCTTTAGTCGGATACCCTTTGTGTCGTTCAAACCCGTATCCCGGGTACCGCTCGGCAAGGGCGATCATGTGTCGGTCGCGCGCGACTTTCGCGACGATGCTGGCCGCGGCGATGGATGCGCTTCGTTGGTCGCCTTTAATCAAGTTGGTTTGCGGTATGTCTATGGTTAACGTGAGGGCATCAACCAACACATGGCTAATCGGTACACACAAGGAAGAAAGCGCCCGTTCCATGCCCCGTCGACTGGCTTGCAGCACGTTGATGGCATCGATTTCATCGGGTTCAACGAACGCGACCGAGACGGCTTTCGCTCGTGTGCGAATCATGGTGTCAAGTGCCTCGCGACGAGCGGCACTTAAGGCCTTGGAATCAAAAAGTCCCTTGATAGGTTGCGCAGGGTCCAACACCACCGCCGCGCACACGACGGGCCCAGCAAGCGGCCCGCGACCAACCTCGTCAGTGCCGGCAACCAGTTCACCACGTTCCCAAAAGGGAGTTTCACAATCATACATCCGTGTCGTCCTCCGGTAAATCAAGCATCACGGGACCGAAACGGGCGTGACGAAAATCGTCAAGGAAGATTTCCATCACACGATCGTCATCGATCGCTCCGCCTTTTTTCAAACAGCCGCGTCGTCGACCGATGGCTTCGAAGATGCTCAGCGGATCATCGGGATCGGCATCGATATCATAACGGCGATCAAAGGCTTCTTTGTACCGCGTAGCCATCAACTTGAAAGCGCTGATGACGACGTCGTCAAGAGCGACGACGCTGTCTTTAAGCGACCCGATGAGGACCAGTTTTTTCGCCGCTTCTTGGTCATCGAACTTAGGCCAAAGCAGGCCTGGGGTGTCAAGCAGTTCAAGGTCTTTATGAATCCGGATGACTTGAAGGTTTTTGGTGATGCCCGGAACCGCCCCAACGTTGGTGGCGCGACGGTTGACGAGTTTGTTGATAAGGGTGCTTTTGCCGACGTTGGGAACGCCGACAATCAGTGCCCGGAAAGGCCGGACCAATATGCCTCGGCGGGCGTCTTTATCCAACTTGTCTTTAAGCAGTCGCCGGCATTCACCAACCAACTTCTCGACCGGTAAGCCGGCCTTGGCGTTGATCGCCATTGCGCTCACGCCACGGGCTTTAAAATGCTCAAGCCACGCGTTGAGTGGTTGGGTGTCAGCTAAATCAGCCTTCGTTAAAAGCACCACGCGAGGCCGCGAGCCAATCAGTGTCTGAATCATTGGGTTTTGCGTCGCCGCAGGTGCCCTTGCGTCACGCAGTTCGAACACGATGTCAATCAGTGTAAGCCGTTCTTTGATTTGCCGTTTCGCTTTGGCCATGTGACCGGGAAACCATTGGATGGTCGTCATCTAATCCACCTTCCCAATGTCGCCTATCGGCAGCGTGCGGAATATGATTTTCCCATGGAGTCGATGATATGGTATGGGACCAATGTTGGCGTCGCGTGAGTCGCTCGACACCAATCGGTTGTCGCCAAGAAGAAAATACGCATCGTCTTCCAAGGCGACCATCTCTCCTTCTTGAAGCAGGCCGATGCATGTGCCGTGCGTGGTTGGTAAATAGGGTTCTTCTAGGTCGAAGGTCACCCCGTTGGTGTCGGTAATCGTGAGCTGATTGTTGGCGCAGGCAATCGTTTCTCCGGGTAAGGCAATGATGCGTTTGACGTAGTAACTCGATGCGTCAATGCGGGCGACAACAATGTCACCACGTTCATACCTGATGCCGATGTGACGGATAATCAACTGATCGCCTGGGGCAAGGGTGGGACGCATGCTGTCGCTGTTGTCGATGGCGATGCTCGCCAGGGAAAAGAAAAAAGCGTTGAGAACGGTGAAAAATGCGAATAACCCGACGATAAAGTTGGTGAAATCAACCACGTCGGTATGGGCAGAAACGATGCGCTCACCTTTGTCTGTTTCACCTAGGCTTTTGCCTAGTGACGTCGAGGCAACCACCACCCCATACATCATGACAGCACCGATGATTGCCATGAAGAGCGGTGCGTTATGAATGACGTCAAAATCCCGCTGATGCGGGAAAATGAGGGGTATAGCCGCAATAATGATAACGCCGAAAAACGCCCTAATCAGGCGTTTTTTAAGTTGTTTTTGCTTGAACGCTACGCGGTCTTGCCGGCGTAGGGCCTCTCGTTGGGCGGGGTTAAAATACCCCTCAATTGAAGGACGTGTCATGGCCTCACCTGTGTTTGTTCAGCAACGCCTCCAAGGCGTCTTCAGCAACCAACACCTCGCGGGCGCGGGAGCCGAGGTTTTCCGAGACGACGCCGAGTTCCTCTAGACCCTCGACGATGCTTTGGGCACGGTTAAACCCGATGCCGAAACGTTTGCTGATTTTGTTGATGCTGGCTTCTTGCTCGGTGACGACAAAGCGGGCGACGTCGTCGAAGTACTCGTCACGTTCGAGGGCTTTGGCGACGTTTTTGGCTAAGGTTTCTTGGTCGAACAAGTAGTTCGGTTTCATTTGTTCGCGAATGAAGGCGGTGACTTTGTCGATGTCGTCGTCGTGGATGAACGCCCCTTGGACACGTATTTTTCCTTGTCCGTTCGTCGCAAACAACATATCCCCACGCCCAAGCAACTTATCGGCTCCGCTGGCGTCGATGATGGTTTGTGAATCGACGTGGCTGGCCACGCTGAAGGCAATGCGTGTGGGAATGTTCGATTTGATGGTGCCTTTGATGACGTCGGTCGACGGCCGCTGTGTGGCGATGATTAAGTGAATGCCGCAGGCGCGCGCTTTTTGTGTCAACCGTTTGATGGCGTCTTCGACGTGTTGGCTCGACACCATCATTAAGTCGGACAACTCATCGACAACGATGACGATGTAAGGCATCTTGTCGTCTGGGTTGTCGACGCTTTGGTTGTAGGCATCGATGTCACGCACCCGAGTGTCTGAGAAGGTGTTGAAACGCCGGTCCATTTCCTCAACCACCCAACGCAAAGCTGCTGTAGCGGCTTTCGAGTCGGTGATGACGGGGGTGATGAGATGGGGGATGTCATTGTAGCTACTGAGTTCGACCATTTTGGGATCGATTAGAATCAGTTTCAGTTCGCTTGGTGTGTATGTCAGCAACAAACTCATCAACACCGTGTTAATGCAGACGCTTTTCCCGCTGCCGGTTTGTCCAGCGACCAAGCCATGTGGCATCGAGCGAATTGACGCGTAAACAGGATTCCCATCGATGTCAAGGCCAAGCGCAACGGTCAGCGGTTGGGCTGCCTTGGTGAAACGCGAGTGATCGATGATGTCAGCAAAATGCACGGTTTGTTTGATTTCGTTGGGCACTTCGATGCCGACCGTGGATTTTCCTGGGATGGGGGCTTCGATGCGGATTTCTTTTGCCGCAAGCGCCATTTTAAGGTTGTCTTGTAGGGCGGTGACTTTTTTGACGTTAACGCCTTTTTCCAGCACCACCTCATAGCGGGTGACCGTGGGGCCTTGGGTGTGCTTGAGCACCGACGCGCCCACGTTGAACTCGGCGAACGTCTTGTCGAGTATGTCGATGTGTTTTTGGATAGATTTTGTCAGATCAGGTTGACTTTCTTGCGGTTTGGATATCAGTGATGCCGGTGGTAAGCGATAGTTTTTCAGCACTTTAGCGTCTGAGCGTACAAACCCTTCCTTGGGCGTCATCGAGTTGGTGTCGGTGAAGGCATCGGCCTCGGGTGATTCGGGCGGTTTCGTCGCTTCCTTCTCGGCTTCCTGGGCGATCGAATCGGTGGGCTCGGGGGTGTCGGACGGCGTCGGTTTCTGGTGTGTTTCTTGCGACGGGTCGGGCCGAGTGTGGGCTCCCTCATCGCGCGGCGGATACGCCTCGCGGTCGGAAGCATCCGTGTTATTTGAGGCGGTGTTGGATGGTTCGGGTGAGGCCTCAATCACGGTGGCTTTGACAAATTTCTCTCGCGGTTTTCCTTGTGAGTCCATCGCTTCTTGAAGGTTCTTCCCGCGGACTAGGTCAAACTCAGGATAGGCGGTGCCGTATTTTTCAATCAATATCTCTTTGGAAAGTTTGGGATGGGCGCGAAACGAATCAAGTTTATCGAGGTCGCGTTTTTGGTTGGTCATGATGGGAATGACAATGTCATCCTTGACGTGCTTGCCAAAAATCGGTGAGACGAAACGATTTCCTTTGTACGTTCGTTTCGCTGCCGGCTCCAAGATTTCATACACCTGGAACGGGGTTTCGTCCGGTGTGCGCTCCAATGGTGGTTTTAGTTTTCGTTTACGCTTAAAGAAAAACATCAGCGGTCACTTCCTTTGGCGATGGCGGCGTCTAGAAACGCCTTGACTTGTTCGAAGGTTTTGCGTTGTGTATCGACGTACCGAGCCACTTCGTGATCGTCTTCATAGACGAGGTAGCTCGGAACCCCGGTGACTCGTAACCGTGTGGTCAGTTCTGGCAATGTGTCACGGTTAATCACGTGACAAGCGGTGTGAGGATACAGTGTCTCGATGTAGGGCCAAAACACATCGGCGTAAGCACAATCCGCGCACCAATCACTTTTGACATACACGAACTTGCGTCCGCGCTGGCAAAGCATCGTTTCGTAATCATCAACTGTGTTAATCGTCATCATCGTCGGCCTCGAGCGCTCTGAGTTCTTTGTCGACCAAGTCGAGTTCAACGTCTTTGTCGAAGAGTTTTTTCGAGTACACCTTGATGGTTTCCTCGCCGACGATGGCAAGCGCCATCAAGGCGATGTGCGTGGTCACAAGGTCAACGCTCTTGTTGATGACGAGTTTGCGAAACCAGTAAGCCGGGTTCATGTAGTTGATCGCACCCATGGTGTATTTAATGGTTTTTTTCACCGCTTTACTGCGCGCCGCTTTCACGATTTTCGCTTGGGAAATGGCCCGTTGTGTTTCATACATTCGCACAATTTTTGTCACCCGAAGGTTGCGGGTATTTCGCAGCACCGGCTGGTCGAGAATTTTTTCGATGCGTTTGGCGATGTAGTGATTCAGTAACAACATTTCATCAACGCTGAGTTCGAGCGTTGGGTATTTTGATTTAGGGAAGTAAGCGCGCGCAATTTCATCCACCATTTCAATTGAAAGATCAAGCACCAAGCGGGTCGGGCTTTGACCTTTTTTCCGCAGGCGTTTGTAGGTAGCTTGTTTCGCGGTGACGATGCCTTTGAGTTCCTCGTCCCCTATATCGGTCGCATGACGCTCTCGCCACGCCTTATCAATGCCGCGACCGCGAATGACGAAATAGACATAAACGAGGGCAAACAGAATGAACCCGGACAACAACCCGAGCAAAAACGTGATTAATGTGGTGAAATATTCCATCCCGTTCACTCCTTTCCCTGCTTCTCTTATTATATCACAAGACCCCGAGAAAACCCGCAAGGGCAAACAATTGTTTGCCAAAATTCGTCGTTTGTGCGATAATACCCTCGGTGATTATTCAATGAAAAAACACTTGATTGCGCTCGACCTCGACGGCACGCTGTTATACGATTGGGATACCTTGTTGCCGCGGACGGTCGATTACCTGAAAGCCCTTAAAAACCAAGGACACACGCTGGTGATTGCGACGGGACGCCCCTACCGAAGCAGCGAGCCTTTTTATCGAATGCTCGATTTGGACACACCGATGATCAATTACAACGGCGGCCTTATCTCCTGGCGCAACAATCCCGATTTTGAAGAGGTTGGTCATTACGTGAACCGCGACATGATTTTAGCTATTTTCGAGGCCAACCGCGCGTTTATCGACAACGCTTTTTGTGAAATTAAGGACGACATCTACTTGCTTGAGAAGCGCGAAGACATCATGGGCCTCTTGCATTATTTTAACGGCGCAAAACTTCACGTCGGGCCTTTCGATGAAACGCTCCCCTCAGACCCTCATGGTTTTATCGTCGTTGCCCATAAGCATCAAGGTCAGCACATTGAGGCCTACGTCAAAAAGCATTATAAAAACGACATTCTCGTCCGTAATTGGGGCGACGAATACCGTTTCATCATTGAGTTATACACCCCCAAGACAAACAAAGGTAAGGCGCTCGCTTACGTCGCCGAGGTGCTCGGCCACACGCAAGATGAAGTCATCGCCTTTGGCGATGGTCACAACGACATTGAAATGCTTCGTTGGGCGGGGTTAGGGGTCGCGATGAAAAACGCGCATGAAGGTTTGTTTGAGGTCGCCGATGTGATCAGCCCCTACACCAACCGCCAACACGCCATCGAACGCTTTTTGCGGCATCGGTTTGAACAAAAAAAATAGCTCCAGAAGGAGCCATTAACGATACTTTTCAAAGGGATCGTCTTCATCATCGTCATCAAAAAGATCGTCGTATGCTTTCATGAAATCGTCCTCATCTGACGCCTTGTCGGATGAGGTTTTTTTTGATGACGTCTCAGTGACGTCGGTGTCACGAGGCGTGTGTCGCTCGTGTGGGTTGGTTCGGTGATGCTGGCGCTGGCGTTGTTTTTGTGCATCGGCCGCGCCAGAGATGACCGCAATCAAGATGAATCCTGCCACAACAAAAATGATAAAGCCCATGGTGAATGTCCTCCTTCTCAGCTAAAAGCGAAAGCCTCCGCGGTTTTTACCTTTGCCTTTTTTGCGTTTATTCGGCGCTTGCGCCGGAATGTTTTTCATTGGATTTTTGGGATCAATTTGGCTTGGATCCATGGTCGACATGCGTTTAAACGTTTGAACTTGTTGGTCGAGGTTGTCGATCAGTCGGTTGACCTCAGCGACACGCCGGCCGCTGCCCTGTGCGATGCGACGACGGCGTGAAGAACTGCGTTTTACCAAGGCTGGGTCTTTGCGTTCATGCGTGGTCATCGACTGGATCATCGCTTCAACATAAACGATTTGCTTGTCGTCAATGGTGGCATTTTTCGTCACCTTGTTCATGCCGGGAATGAGTTTCATCAAGCCCCCGAGCGAGCCCATGCGTTTGATCATCTTAAGTTGTTTTAAGAAGTCGTTGTAGTTGAACTTCCCCGACGACATCTTTTCCATCAGGGTCATCATGTCGTCTTCATCGACGTTGTCGGTGACCTTGTCAATCAGGGTCATCATGTCGCCCATGCCGAGGATGCGACCCGCCATGCGTTCGGGATGAAATACCTCAAGCGCATCGAGTTTTTCGCCCAGGCCCATGAACTTGATTGGAACGCCGGTGACGTGCCTGAGTGAGAGCGCCGCGCCGCCGCGTGTATCGCCATCAAGTTTTGTGATAATGCTGCCGGTGACACTAAGCGAGCCGTGGAAATGGTCGGCCACGCTGACCGCGTCTTGTCCGGTCATCGCATCGAGCACGAGGAAAATTTCGTCGGGATTCACGGTGTTTTTTATGCGTGTCAACTCGTCCATCATTGCCTCATCGATGTGCAAACGACCCGCGGTGTCAAAAATCACGAACGTGTGCCCGTGTGCTTTGGCGTAAGCAATGGCCGCTTTGGCAATCAGTTCAGGTTTGGCATCGATGCCTTGTTCGAACACGGGGATGTCGAGTTGCTGGCCGAGTGTAACCAGTTGCTCAATCGCAGCGGGACGATACACGTCAAGCGCCACAAGCAGTGGCTTCACCGCATGCTTCTTACGCATGTAAAGGGCGAGTTTCCCCGCCGTCGTCGTTTTCCCTGAGCCTTGCAGACCGGTGAGCATCACCGTCGTCAACGCGTCGCTTTTTACGGCGTATTCGGCGGTGTCGCCACCAAGCAAGTTTTTCAGTTCGTCATGAACGATTTTGATCACTTGTTGGCCGGGATTGAGGCCTTTGATGATTTTTTCGTCAAGCGCTTTCTCCTTGACTTCCTTGGTAAAACTTTTGACCACTTTGAAGTTCACGTCTGCCTCAAGCAAACTAAGGCGTACCTCACGCATCATTTCTTCAATGTCTTTTTCTGTCAATCGTGCCTTTCCGGTCATGCGCCGTAGGGCCATTTGTAAGCGGTCTGACAATTGGTCGAACGCCATTTATTCCACCCTCTTCAGTGCTTCAAGCAAGGCTTTAACCCGTTTGTCGTCGGTTGCCTTGTCCATGGCTTTGATGATTTCGTTTCGTTTTTCTTCGCGCGTGGCAAGGTGCAGTTTAGCTTCATAACCTTCCAGCTTTCGCACCGTTTTTTTCAGTTGATCGAACACCGCGTTGCGGCTGACACCGTCGCGCTCGGCAATCTCACCAAGGCTAAGGTCGTCGTGATAGTAGGCGATGACGAGGTCGCGTTGTTTTTTGGTCAGCAGCGCGTCGTAGTGACCGAACAATCGGTCGACGTCCAGCTTCTTTTTCAGTTCGTTCATGTGACTAAATCCGAAAACATGCCGTAGATGTATTCCTCGATATCGAAGTAATCGAGGTCATCGAGTTTCTCGCCAAGCCCGATGAGTTTAATTGGAATGTTGAGCGTCTCCTTGATGGCCAAGGCAATGCCGCCTTTGGCAGTGCCGTCGAGTTTGGTTAACACCACGCCGCTTAAGCGTGTGACTTCGTTAAACACTTTCGCCTGGCTCATGCCGTTTTGGCCCGTTGTGGCGTCCAACACCAACAACGTTTCATGAGGAGCGTCAGGGATTTCTCGTCCGATGACGCGATGAATCTTCTCAAGTTCTTTCATCAAGTTGGTTTTGTTTTGTAGTCGACCGGCTGTGTCACAAAGCAGGACATCGACGTCGGTCGCTTTCGCTTTTTGTATGGCATCGAACATCACGCTCGAAGGGTCAATGCCTTGGGGTTTGTCAAAGAAATCACACCCCACGCGTTCGCTCCAAACACGGAGTTGATTGATCGCGCCAGCTCGAAACGTGTCGCCCGCCACCATCATTACGCGCTTCCCTTGCGCCTGCAAAAGATGCGCGACCTTAGCGATGGTTGTGGTTTTGCCGACGCCGTTGACGCCCACAAACAGCAACACCGACAACGGATGATCGACGTCGAGGTTCGTGTCGACAATGTCGCCTTGTACGTAGCGTTCAAACATCGCTTCAACAATCTCTTCCCTGAGGCTAGCGGCATCACGAATGCGTTTAAGCGCGACCGTGTTTCGTAAGTGCTCGACAAGCGATAAAACGACATCAACGCCCATGTCGGCGGCGATAAAGATTTCTTCGATTTCCTCAAAGAGCGGCTCATCGATGGGCGCGCCAGCGGCAAGCAACTCATCAAGACGTCCAAAAACGCGTTCACGCGTTTTCTCCATGCCGATTCGATACTTTTGGGCACGCTGTTTCGCTTTTTTCGATTGAAACAATTTTTGAATAAATCCCACGTCATCACCCCCCATCAGGTCACATTGTATTATACCATAGCACGCAGCGAGACAAAAAGAAAATCCCCATGAAAAGGGAAAATCCGCCTTGCGGCGGATTAAGGAAGGGGATGTGTGAATACGAATATTCACCATGCTATGTAAGGGATGTTACACCATCTCTCGATGGCAACTTTATGGTATCACAGAGACCTAAACCTGTCAACCCCTGAAACAGATGTTTACTTTAGTTGCAAAATATTCCTGTCAGTTACTTTCCTTGATCTCGCAGGTAGCCGCAGCCTTTCACATCATCGCAGCGGACGCTGCCTTCGTCGTCTTCGACAAGTGGTTTCCCGCATTGTGGGCAAGCCTCACCAATCGGCCGTCCTTGCATGATATGCTTGCATCGCGGGAAGGTGTCGCAGGCGTAAAAGCGGTTGCCTTTGTTCTTGCCGCGTTTGGCGATGCGTTCGACGATGTGGCCTTTGCCACATGACGGGCATGTGATATCGGTTTTTTCGAGGTCGGTTTGCTGTGTCTCGTCGTTCTTAATGTGTTTGCACTCAGGGAATCCGCTGCATGCCTCAAAGGTGCCATAGCGGGATTCGCGATAGACCATCGGGCGGCCGCATTTCGGGCAGGTTTCGCCGGTGGTTTTTGGCGCTTCTTTTTCCATGTGCTGATTGGCCTTTTCGACAAGCGGAATAAAGGTGTGATAAAATTCGCTGACAATGTCGGTCTGCTCAGCTTCGTTTTTGGCGATATCGTCGAGCACCGACTCCATCTTCGCTGTGTAATCGACGCTGATGATGCGGTCGAAAAACTGATCGAGTTTTTCAATCGTCAGTCTTCCTTGGTCGGTGGGCGTAAACTTCTTATCTTTGATGGTCACGTATTTGCGTTTTTTAAGGGTGACGACGGTTTGCGAATACGTGCTTGGGCGACCAATGCCGAGTTCTTCCATGGTCTTGATGAGTTTAGCCTCGGTGTAGCGCGCCGGTGGTTGGGTAAAGTGCTGTGACTTCTCAAGCGCGGCCGCCTCGATGGTTTGTCCTTCCTTGAAATCCGGAAGGGTGGTGGCGTCGATGGATTCATAGGCGCCGTATGCTTTAAGGTACCCGTCAAATGTCAATGCCTGAGCCCGTGCTTTAAAGGTCGCCTCACCGGTGCTGAGTTTCATGGTGGTTGAGGCTAGTTGGGCCGGTTTCATCAATGAGGCAACGGCGCGGTAGTAGATGATTTTATACAACCGATATTCGTCACGAGTCAGTTGGTTTTTAATCGATTCAGGGTCTATGTGAGCGTCGGTCGGTCGAATGGCTTCATGGGCATCTTGAGCGTTCTTAGCGACGGCCTTGATGCGCGAACCGCCGACGTACTCAGCGCCGTAGCGTTCATGGATTACTTGTTTGGCCGGGGCGATGAACGCACCGGACAGGCGTGTGGAGTCGGTTCGCATGTACGTAATCAACCCGACGGTTTCATCGCCAAGGTCGATGCCTTCGTACAGTTTTTGGGCAATCATCATGGTTTTTTGGCCGTTGAAGTTCAGTTTGTTTGAGGATTCTTGTTGGAGCGACGATGTGGTGAAGGGTGGCTTAGGAGCGCGGTTACGGCTACGCTTTTTAATCGATGCCACGGTGAAGGTCTTATCGATGGTCTTTAGCAACGCATCGGTTTCTTCTTCGTTGTGAAGCTTGGCGCGTTTTTTGCCGATGTTTGAAAGTTCGGCTTCGAACGCGTCAAAAAGCGCCTTGACTTTCCAGTATTCTTCGGAGGTAAAAGCTTCAATTTCTTTTTCACGTTCGACGATGAGTTTCAGGGCTGCGCTTTGAACGCGACCGGCTGATTTTGAACGGATTTTGTTTTGCAGAAGTTTGCTGAGTTTAAAGCCGATGATGCGATCCAAAATGCGTCGCGTTTCTTGTGAGGATACAAGGTGTGTGTCGATCTCACGGGGATGTTCAAATGCCGATTGAACCGCTTGTTTGGTCACTTCGTTAAAGATGACGCGGAACGTCGGTTTCCCCTTCAGATCAAGGACTTCCTTGAGGTGCCAGCTGATGGCTTCTCCTTCGCGATCGGGGTCGGTGGCAAGGTAGATTTCGTCGGCGCTTTTTGCTGCTTTTCTCAAATCGCGAACCGTTTTTTCTTTTTCCTTAATGATGTCGTAGCGTGGTTTGAATCGGTTTTCAATATCAAGACCAAGCCCGCCGACATTGGAAATCGACAGATCGCGGATATGGCCTTTGGACGACTGCACGTCGTAGTCGTCACCAAGGTATTGTTTGATGGTTTTTGATTTGCTCGGTGATTCAACGATGACGAGTTTTTTCATCCCATCGCCTCCAGTCCGTTGTATTATGCCACACACAAGTCGAGCGTGTCAAGACGACACGCTCGGTAGCTATATGGATATAGCTAATGTTTTATCGTTTCTTGAGCACGAAAGTCATGCGATCCTTGCCCTGCATGTCTTTTTTGTGAATGATTTTGACGTGTTTAAGGTGTTTGCGAATCAACCGTTTGAGGGCATCGGCTTTGTCGTGGGCGTGTTCAAAGGCAATGACATACCGGTCAGCCAGAATCGATTCGGCATCTTTGAGGATGGCGCGGTAGTAATCAAGTCCGTCTTCTCCACCAAACAACGCCAGGTGGGGCTCGTGGTTTTTGACGAGTGGTTCAACGCTTTCATCATCCGGGATGTAGGGCGGGTTGGAAATCAGCATGTCGAACCGCATTGATTTAACCGGTTTAAGCAAATCGCCGTGGTGGAAGGTAACGTTGGCACCCAAGGTGTCGTTGTTTTCCTTGGCAACCTTGACGGCGGCTTCGCTGATGTCGGTGGCGTGGGCCTCAATGCGTTCGTCTTCGAGGGCTAACGTGATGGCGAGGCATCCTGAGCCGGTGCCCACATCAAGCAAGGTAATCGGTTGGTCTCCAAAGTACTCCTGCTTAAAATCAAGCACGTGACCAATCAACTCTTCGGTTTCGAATCGTGGAATCAATACGTCGCGGTTAACGCAAAAATAATGGCCGAAAAAGTACTCGCTTCCGGTGATGTATTGGACCGGTTTATGGTCGACGACGTATTGGTTTACCGAACGTAAAAATGCTGTGTACGCCTCTGAATCCATCGGTTCATCGAAGCGCGCGAGTAAGGCGGAGCTTGTCATTTCAGCGTGATGGAGCATCAGAAGTTTAACGGCGCTTGGCTCTTTGTTGTTGTCCAAGGCGTAATGTTCGTTTATTTTGAGGGCTTCTTTATAGGTGGGCATGATAATCTCCTTACTGTGCGTCAGTGGCTTTCAATTTGCGTTCGAGTTCCTCTGCCACGAGGGCGTCAATAATCGGCTCGAGGCGTCCTTCCATGACACGGTCAAGCTGTTGGATGGTGAAACCGATGCGGTGATCGGTGATGCGGTTTTGCGGGTAGTTGTAGGTGCGAATCTTCTCACTTCGATCCCCGGTGCCGATTTTGCTACGGCGTTCTTCGCCTTCTTTTTCCATGCGTTCTTGCAACACCTTATCGTGCAACCGGGCACGCAACACTTTAAACGCCGTGGCTTTATTTTCGTGTTGGCTTTTGCCATCCTGACAGCTAACAACAAGCCCGGTCGGTTCGTGGGTTAACCGCACGGCCGAATCGGTGGTGTTGACGCTTTGACCGCCCTTGCCGCTGGAACGGAAGGTGTCGATGCGCACGTCGTTCATCGACAGCTCGACTTCAACGTCTTCGGCTTCAGGGAGGACAAGCACGGTCGCGGTTGAGGTGTGCACACGCCCTTGGGACTCGGTTTGTGGCACGCGTTGAACACGGTGAGCGCCTGATTCGTATTTTAAGAACGCATAGACACGCTCGCCGGATACGGTGAACTCAACTTGGCTGAAGCCCCCCGCTTCAGCGGGAGTGCTTGAGAGCAGGTCAAGGGTCCAGTGTTTGCTTTCGGCAAAGCGGCTGTACATGCGGAACAAATCACCCGCAAAGATGTTGGCTTCATCGCCGCCGGCGGCTCCGCGAATCTCGACGATAACGTTCTTGTCATCGTTAGGATCTTTGGGCACCAGCAGGCGCTCGAGTTCGGTTTCGAGGTTTGTGTGGGCATGTTTGTTCTCTTCAAGTTCGGCAAGCGCCATTTCCCGTATGTCAGGATCGTCTTCTTTGCTCATCGCGATGAGGTCCTCGATGGTCTGTTCGACCGCTTTGAGGCGACGATAGGTCTCAACGGTTTTCTCTAAGTCGCTGCGTTCTTTGGCGAGCGCCGTCATTCGTTTGATGTCTGAGGACACGTCAGGTTGACTCAACAAGTTGTTCAGTTCCTCATAACGGGCAACGATGTTATCCAGTTTGTCTTTCACAGTATCACTTCCGATTGTCTATTATATTACGCAGTGGCAGTTTTTTCAACCGATTGAAAGCCGCCTTGTTTGTTGAGTTTCATCATGTGCAGCAAGAACAACGTGACAAGCACAATGCCTTTAAACAACGAGCTGATCGATATCGCCCACCAGATGCCATGGAACGGCTCGTCAAACATGCCCATCAGCAAATACGCTAGTGGGATACGCAGGCCATTGCCGATGATTTGCACGGCCGATGGAATGTAGGTTTTACCGAGACCGTTAAACGCCCCGGCGGTGACCATGTCGAGAATCATGAACAGCTGTGAAATGCTTAATATCCGTAAGTACGCCACGCCGTGACGTAACGTGGCTTCGTTATCGATAAACAGCGCAAAAAGCGGTTCGGCGGCGAAAAAGAGTAGCGCATTGATTGCCAACCCATAGGGCACCAACAGACTCATGCTCGTTTTGTAACCCTGTTTAACCCGATTGAATTGACCGGCGCCAAAATTTTGACCGACAAACGCTGCCAAGGCAACTTGAAATCCTGCCGCGATCATCCAACTAAGGGCTTCAATCATCGCACCAATGCGCGACACGCTCATCACCCGGGGACCGTAATCCGCCACCAAGACGCCGAGGTAGACAGCGATGATGGTCATCGCCATGCTTTGGACGCCAACAGGGAGACCCAACGTAAAGATGCGTTTCATCTCGTCTTTGTTGGTCTGTGTCAAGAAGCGCAGCTTGGCCGGTGCTTTAGGTGAGAGATAGATGATGATATAGATGAGCAACGTCACGGTTTGTGAGATGCCGGTTGCCAGGGCCGCCCCTTGAACACCCATGCCAAAGCCGAGTATCAAGATGGGATCGAGGGCCATGTTCAAACCGAGGCCCACGGCCATGATGTAAAAGGTGTTGATGGTTTTGCCAAGGCCGTCGTAGACGCCGTTGAACAAGTTCACCATGAAGTAGGCCATACCAAAGGCGGTGACAATGCGGAGGTAAGACATTGATTGGGTCACCACGGTGTCGTTATCGATGTTGAAGATGCCAACGAAGTGGTGGTTGAAAAACACCCCGTAGCTGATGTATAAAACGGCCAGCGCTGCCATCAACAACACGCCGTTGGTGGCGATGCGATTGACGCTGGTCTCATCGTTTCGACCAGCTGCTTGGCTGACTCGAACGCTCACACCTATTTTCACGATGGCGATTAAGCCAAAGCCTAACCAAGGGTAAAAGCCTGCCGTGCCCACCGCTGCAACCGCCTCTTCTGGGCTTTCGCCAAGACGGTCGACGCGCGCGACCCAATACATATCGGTCAAGTTGTAGAGCATTTGAACCAAACTCGCCAACAGCATCGGAATGGCAACAATCAATATCTTTTTCATGATGCTGCCTTTCGTCAGGTCAATTTTTACCTTCATCGGCTTGTCGCGTCTGCCGTTTCTTCGTATCATGGTTTCACCCTCGCCGTACAATGTCCTCGACCATTATACCACCGTTCATGTGAAAAAACCATGGAAAAACCGATTGCGTCTCACGCAATCGGTCGGTGTCATCTCGAGTGCTATTCTAGGTCCTCGAGTTCGCTGGTGGGGAAGTTGACATCCCCATAACCTTGGGTTTCTTTAAACGCGCTATAAGGTTTTTTGAAAAGCATTTTAATGCCGTCGGTCGCGATAGCACCGGAGCGGTTTTTTGAGATGATGATCTCCACTTCGCTCGTCGCTTTTTCTTTTTGTTGTTCGGCTTCATCGTCCTTGCGGTAATAGTCCTCGCGGAATAAGAACACGATGACGTCGGCGTCTTGCTCGATTGACCCCGATTCCCGCAAGTCAGCCAAAATAGGCCGCTTGTTCTGCCGTTGTTCGACGCTTCGTGAAAGTTGCGAGAGTGCGATGACAGGCACTTTGAGTTCGCGGGCCATCTCTTTGAGTGTTCGCGATATTTCCGAGACTTCCTGCACGCGGTTGTCTACGCGTCCTGAGCCACTAAGGAGCTGCAGGTAATCGACCACGACGAGATCCAGTTTGCCTTCTTGGGCCAGTTTACGGCATTTTTGCCGAAGGTCGGTGACCTTGACGGTACCTGAGTCATCAAAGAGAATGTTGTATCCGGCGAGGCGTGAGGACGCCACGCTGATTTGCTCCCAGTCGGTGTCGGTGAGTTTTCCCGTACGAATCAACCCGCTTTTGACGTTGGATTCGCACGATAAAATGCGGCCGACAAGTTGTTCAACGCCCATCTCGAGCGAGAAAAACGCGACGTACGGTCGGTGCTTGAGCCCTGCGACGTTGGTCGCGATGTTGAGGGCAAAGGCGCTTTTCCCCATCGAAGGTCGGGCGGCGATGATGTAGAGTTCGCTCGCTTGCAACCCGAGCAAGAAGCGATTTAACTTCGGGAACCCTGTGTCGAGGCCAAGCAAATGGTCTTTGCGGTTTTTCGCATCTTCGGTTTTATCGATGACGTCTTGGGTGGCTTGTTTTAAGGTAACAAAATCTGAGGTTCGTCGTGACTTGGCAACATCGAACACGCGTTTTTCTGCTTCGTCGATGTACTCGGCCATGTCGGTGGCTTTGTAGCCGCTTTCGGCGATTTCTTTGGTGACGTCGATCATGTTTCGGACGATGGCTTTATCACGAACAATGTTGATGTAGTGTTCGAGGTTAACCACCGAAGGGGTTGTTTCTGATAACCCAAGGATGTATGCTTCACCGCCTGCTTCGCCGAGTAAATCTTTGGTTTCAAGCCGGTTGATTAAGGTGGTGTAGTCGATGTCGACGTTTTCATTGAACAAGTCGACGATGGCGCCGAAGATTAACCGATGACGACGTGAGTAAAAATCGTTGACGTCCAGGGCGTCGACGATGGCCTTGATGGTTCCCGGTTCGATGAACACGGCACCCAGCACATTTTGTTCAGCGTCGTTGCTGTGGGGAATGGTCTTTTCCATCACGCTTCAACCACGAGCAATTCAAACGTTGCGGTGACGTCCTTGTGAAGTTTTACGTCGATGGACGTGGTCCCGAGAGAGGTGATGGGATTGTCCAGCTGGATTTTTCGTTTGTCGAGATCGATGGCATGTTGTTCTTTCATGGCATCGGCGATTTGCTTGGTGGTGATTTTTCCATACATTTTTCCGTTTTCACCAATTTTCACATAGAGCTTCACAGAGCGAAAGTCGATGCGCTCTTTGAGGGCTTTGGCTTCCTCGAGTTCCTTTCGGGCTTGTTCGGCTGCTTTGGTTTGCTCATCGTCGATGACCTGCATGTTTTCCGGCGTGGCCTCGATGGCTTGTTTGCTTGTCAGCAAATAGTTCCCATACCCCGGGGCAACATTGATGACATCGCCTTTTTTCCCTTTGTTTTTTAAGTCTTTTTTGAGGATGACTTTCATCGGTTTTTCCTCCTGTATGCTGTTTTCGAGCACATCGATAAGGTCGCGTTTGACTTTGTCGATGTCGTTGGTTTCCACTTGTGCGCCGGCGTTGTTGAGGTGTCCACCACCGCCGAACGTTTCCATGAGGGTCTGCACGTTGTAACCCTCGAGGCTACGAGCGCTGATGCCGATAAACTGGTTGTCGAGTTTGCCGATGGTAAAGCCGGCAACGATGTTGTCGATGTCCAACATCTGATCAGCAATTTGGGCCAACAACGTTCGGTCGGCGTCGATGGTGTCTGGGACGACAACAAGGCTGAAGCGCTTTTTGATGACCTCAGCACGTGATAACAGCGAGGCTTTTAGTTGAATCTCTTTGTGTGATTCTCGCAAAATGTTTTTGACCTTGGTCATGTCGGCGCCGTGTTTTCTGAGCACCGCGGCGGCTTCAAACGTTCGGGCGCCGGTGCGATACATGAAGTTGTTCGTGTCGACAATGATGCCCGACAACATGACGGTGGCTTCAAACGGATTGATGGTGACGGTTTTTTTAAACACTTCAAGCATCTCGACGACGAGTTCCGTCGTCGAGGAGGCGTAGGGTTCGATGTAGGTCAACCGTGCGTCTTTGATGAAGTCCTCAAGTTTCCGGTGATGGTCGATGATGGCTCGGCTGGAACTTCTTTCCACCAAGGTCACATCCGGTGTCTGGCCGTATGAATGGTGGTCAACAAGCACCAGCAACGCGCTTGGACCGGCGTCACTCAACGCGTCTTCAGGGGCGATGAAGCGTTCCAAAAACGTGACGTACTCGTACTCCATAAGCTGGGTGATTTTCCGGACCGTTTTATCGAGCGCATCAAAGTCTAACACGATGTGTGCCTCGCGTTTCAACGCCTGGGCAATCTTCAACACGCCGATGGCGGCGCCAAGGGCGTCGGTGTCTGGGTGGGTGTGTGGCACGATGAACACGCGGTCGCTTTCTCCAATCAACGTTGCGAGTTTTTGTGCGTTAATGCGGCTGGAAATGCGGGTGCGCTTCTCCATGGTGTTGGTGTTTCCACCGAAGTAACGAATTGCCTCATCTTGGACGTTGATAACGATTTGGTCACCGCCTCGATCAAAGGCTATCTGCAAGCCTTCTTCGGCGAGGTTGGCCAGTTGATTGAGTGGAATGTTGGCGCAGGCAACTCCGCCTGATAACGTGACACGTAAGTCGTTATCACGCGACAAGGCTGCGATGGTGTCGATGATAGTCAACCGGCTTTCGATTAGCGCATCGAGGTTTTTTCGATGCATGAAGGCCACGAGTTTCGATGTGGTGAGTGGAATGAGGTAAAAGCCGTGTTCTTCTGCCCAGTCGTCTAAGGCGCCTAAGAACTTGCCTTGCAGTTCATTGCGTTCTTGAACGTCAAGGACGGTGACGGCGTCGTCGAAGTTGTCGAGATGCAACACGGCGATGCAGTCGGTGAGTTCGTGGTGACGTCGCTTAATCTCTTCGCGTTCGGTGACGGGGAACAAATAGATGGCGTTTTGGGTGGGAACGTGGTTGATGTCATACTCGTACTCGTAGATTTTCATGACGAAGGGTTGGTTGGCTTCGGCCGTCTTGAGTTTCTCTTTCAGGGGTTTGTGCAAGAGTTCGAGGTTGCGCGATTCGAGTGAATTATGAAAAATTTCCTTGGCTTTGGCGTTGGCCCACTCGATGTCGTGTTCTCGATTAATTAAGATGATGCCGACGGGCAGTTCGTCGACCAGCCGTGCTTCCACGTTTTGTTTACGTATCAGCAGCGATTCTTTGTCTTGCACCTTTGCCGCAAGGAAGGTAATGCGTCGTTGTTTGTGGCGGATATAGCGGGCGAGCACGGTGGCATTGAACACAAACGCGATCGCTAAAAACGCAACCGCTAGAAAGACGGTCGTCGCGTCTTGAAACCAGATGAGCAAGCCGATGAATAGCGCGCCCATGGTGATGATTGTTGCGTTGAACCAACGATCCACATCCACACCTCCCGTGGTCTTTTGCTTAAATCATTATACCACAAGGCATAGGTAAGTAAAAGAGCGAAGGCGACAGCGCATGGAATTGTTGACAAAGTCTTAGGCATTGCATACAATGGTGAGGTATCGCGCAGTTCGAAACCATCCTGCGTTACCAAAACTAGGAGGATTGTATGAGTAATGAAATGATGTGGTTTTTGTTTGCCATTGTCAATTTTGTGATGATTGTTGTCAGCTACAAGCTGTTTGGGCGCTTGGGACTCATCGCGTGGATTGCGATGGGCACCGTCGTGGCCAACATTCAAGTCGTTAAATTTGTCGAGCTGTTCGGTTTGACCGCGACCTTGGGTAACATCATGTTCGGGACGCTCTTTTTGGCCACCGATACCTTAAATGAAAAATACGGTGTCACGGTGGCGAAACGTTCGGTGTTTATCGGTTTTTTCTCGCTCATCGCTTTTCTCGTGTTAACCCAGATGATGCTCTGGTTCGCGCCGCTTGATGTGGCCATGCAAGAAGCGATGCAAACGGTTTTTGGATTGCTTGGCCGGGTTGTTTTAGGGAGTTTGACCGCTTACTTGGTAAGCCAGCTTATCGACGTGCATCTCTTTGACCGAATCAAACGCATGTTGGCCGCGGACAAGTGGCTCTTTGTGCGAAACCTCGGATCAACGTCCGTGTCGCAGTTGATTGATTCTCTGGTGTTTGTGACCATTGCCTTTGTTGGTGTGGTTTCTACAACCATGTTTTGGGAGATTGTGTTGACCACGTATGTGATTAAACTGATTGTGGCTGCGCTTGACACCCCATTCATCTACGCGATGAAACGCATCACCCCTTTACGATAATCCCAATCCCGCCCTGGCGGGATTTTTATTGCGTTGTGCGATGTGAATGTTATAATAATGATGAGGGATAAGGGAGATGGTTATGTGGAAACCACGTATGCGAGTAGCCGCACGCGGGACCGTGTTTTTGCTGAGGGGCTCTCCTTTTATAAGAAGTGGTGGATATTCATCGCCGGATCGGTCATCGGCACTTGGTATGAAGAGGTGATAACGTTCGTGACAAAAGGCGTGTGGGAAAACCGCAGCGCCGTTATTGTCGGTCCGTTTAACCCGCTTTATGGTGTCGGTTTTTTGTTGGCAGTGGTGTTGCTTCATCGCATCAAGTCCTGGTGGGTATCAATACTCATCGGTGCGGTGGTGTTTGGTGGCTTTGAGTATGCTGCCAGCTGGGCACAGCAATTTTTCACCGGCAGCGTGTCGTGGGATTACCGCAACCTGTGGTTTAACATTCACGGTCGAACCACCGTGCATTACGCGCTCTTTTGGGGGTTGTTTGCCACGTTCATGGTAAAAATCGTTTTCCAGCCGTTATCTTCCGTGATTGAGAAAATCCCCTACCACACCGGCCGATTCATCACCCAGACGCTGATTATTTTCCTCGCCGCCAACATGCTTATCACCTACACCATGTTAATTCGACAAGGCCTGCGAGCCCAAGGTCATGAACCCTTAACGCCGATTGGCGTCCTGTACGACCAACACTTCACCGATGAATGGATTCAAGATCACTTTCCAAACATGAACCTCATCGTCGGCGAGGAGGGAGAGTGATGCCCGCGCTACTCACCATCGCCTTGGTGATAGACACATACGGCACCCCAACCAACGGCACAACGATCACAGCGATGCGCACGGCTGAAGGCTTGCGACGGCGCGGTCATCGCGTGCATGTTATCACCGGGAGCTCGTGCGAAGAGACCGACGTGCACACCACGGGGTATCGTAAAACCCCACTGCTTTATCAGGTGTGCAAATCCCAAGGAATGCCATTGGCCAAAGCCAATGACAAGGTGTATAGAGACATCTTTTCAGCCGTCGATGTGGTGCATTTTTTCTTACCTTTCAAACACGGTCGCTCAGGGAAACGCATTGCCGATCGCCTTGGGGTTCCTTCATGTGCGGCCTTTCATGTGCAGCCTGAAAACATCACGTCGACGTTGCACATGGAAAAAATCAAACCGTTCAACGCGTCGATCTATCGGTTATTTAAGCGGTTTTATGACCGTTTTCAACATGTCCACTGCCCAAGTAACATGATTGCGAACGAACTCAGACGGCATGATTACCAAGCCAAGCTTCATGTGGTATCTAACGGCGTTGATGCGGCGTTTAAACCGACCGATACCGCGCCAAATCATCGTTGGCACGATAAACACGTCATCTTGATGATTGGTCGGTTAAGTCGTGAAAAACGACAGGACTTGTTGATTGAGGCGGTGAAACAATCCAAACACGCCGCCGACATCCAGCTCGTGTTCGCCGGTCAAGGCCCGTGGCGGCGGACGCTTGAAAAAATGGGGAAGGATTTACCTAATCCCCCCATGTTCGACTTTTTCACACAAGAGGCATTGGTTGACATCATTCAAGCCAGCGATCTATACGTCCACGCATCCGATGTAGAAATCGAGGCCATCTCTTGCATCGAAGCGTTCAGTTGTGGCGTCGTTCCAATTATCTCCGACTCGAAGATTAGCGCCACCAACCAATTTGCTTTGTCCGATGCCAACCTGTTTCACGCCGGGGATGCCACCTCGCTCAGCGCGCGCATTGACCGGTGGCTTGAGCACCCTAATCAACGCCGGGCGATGCGCCAACGTTACATTGAGTACGGACGTCAGTTTACGCTTGATTATACCATCGATGGCTTAGAAGCGATGTACCATCAAACCATCGATGCACACAAAACAAAAGCACGACCCTGATAAGGTCGTGCTGTTTTTTTAGTCTTTGACAAACGGCAGGAGCGCCATGTGGCGTGCGCGTTTGATGGCGACGCTGAGTTGTTTTTGGTACCCGGCTTTGGTTCCGGTGACACGCTTGGGTAAAATTTTACCGCGATCCGAGATGAAGCGTTTGAGCAGTTCGGCGTCTTTATAATCGATGTAATCGATTTTGTTTTGTGTGAAGTAGCACACTTTCTTACGGCGTTTACGAAAGTTTCCTCTGGCCATGCGTTGAATCCTCCTTTAGAATGGTAAGTCGTCTTCGCTGACGAGGTCGTCGGCGGTGTCTTTAGGTTCGTTGTCGCGTCGGTTGTCCGTGCGCGATGAACGGGAGTCGTTATCGTATGAGGTGTTATCTTGAGCCGAACGTGGCTCGAGAAATTGCACGGAGTCACAGACGATTTCGGTGATGTATTTACGGTTTCCGTCTTGGTCGTCGTAGGTTCGGGTCTGAATACGGCCATCGATGCCGACAAGGCTTCCTTTGGAAAGGTAACGTTCGACGTTTTCGGCTTGACGTCGCCAGACGACACAGGGAAGGAAGTCGGTTTCTCGCTCGCCGCCGCGTGAGGTAAAGGGCCGGTTCACAGCCAGGGTGAAGGTGGCGACGGGAATGTCGTTTTGCGTGCGTCTAAGTTCTGGGTCTTTCGTCAATCGTCCGACGAGTACGGTCCGGTTAATCATGGTATCACCTTTCTTCTACTGTTCGTCTTTAACAACTAAGAAGCGAATGATGTCTTCTTTTAGGCGAATAATACGGTCGAATTCGGCACGTGCCGCTTCGGGGGCGGTGACGTTGAGCACCACGTAGTACCCTTTGCGGTGATGGTCGATTTCGTAGGCGAGATCGCGCATGCCCCATTCGTTGGCTTTGCGAATCTCGGCGCCGTTGCTGGTGAGGACGTTTCCTAATTCCTCAACTAACGCCTTTCGCTCGTCTTCCGGAAGGTCCGGCCGAATGATGTACATGATTTCGTATTTGCGCATGGTATTCCTCCTTTTGGTCTTCTGGCCGCGTGTGCGGCAAGGATGATGTGAGCCGAAACTCACGATATATGATTATAGCACAACGCGGGTCGATTGTAAACCGATGGACCCGCGTTTTTCGTTTATTTACGTCGGGCAGTTTTCAGCCAACGCAGGATGTCATCTTGCATCGGTTTGACGATGCTGTGGTCGGTGTCGTAAAGCGTGAAAATGATGTCTAAGTCAGGGTTCGCTTGCTTGAATCGTTCGCTGTGGCTGTAGGGGATGACCTCATCGTGTTTTCCGTTGACCATGATGAGGCGGTTAAACGCCATATCCTCCGGCCGTGTGGCCGGGTTCATCGCGTTGACAAGCTTCTCTGCCTTGGCGCTTTCTTCTGGGTATTGCTGGCGTTTTTCTGGGGGGAACGTGTGCGCGGCGGCGGCGTGAAAATCGGGGCTGCTGATGATGGCGATGAGTTGGTCGATGGCGTCGGTGATGGTCGAGAGATAATAGCCAATCAACCCTCCCATCGACACCCCCACCATCTCGAAATGGGCATGGGTGTCTGAAAAATGCTTCCTGTGTAGGCGCCGGATGTCTTCGGCCGTCTGTTTAACCACCGGCATGGTGTCGAGTTCACACAAGGCTTCGTCTTTGGACAAGAAGGGTTCTTCAAGCCGCGATCCATGCTTGGCGGCGTCAATGGCAACAACATGGTAACCAAGCTTGACAAAGGCCACGCCTAACAAGTGCATGATTTTTTGTTTGTTGCCGTGGATGCCGTGTTGCAGAAACATCAGTTTATCGGCGCGTTTCGTCGTGTACTCGAGCGTCTCGATGCCGTTGAGATTGCGTTTATGAATGGTCGTCTTCATGCATCAATGCCTTCAACAAAAGCGCCATGCCCGTCACCGTAGCCTTGGTGCGAATCATGTTTCGATCGCCTGAGAACACGCGGTGATAAGTTTTTGTTTTTCCTTCATGATGGATGCCGTAATAGACCGTGCCCACTGGTTTGGCGGCGGTGCCACCACTCGGCCCGGCGATGCCAGACACACTCAAGGTGATGTCGGCGTCGGTGCGATGCGCGAGGTGATACGCCAGCTCATAGACGCATTGTTCGCTGACGGCGCCAAACCGTTCCATGATTATGCGGTTGATGCCAAGGTGCTTTATCTTGGATTCGTTGCTGTAAAGCACGTACGATTCGTTAAGCACCTGTGAGGCGTCGGGAACACTTACTAAGGTTGAGGCCATCATGCCTCCGGTGCATGACTCGGCGAAGCTAATCACTTTACCTTGGGCGATGAGTGTGTCGACGAGTCGTTGCTCAATGGTGGCGTCATGAGGACCAACAATGTAGGCTCTAAACCGACGTTTAAAATCATCCAATGCCTTGTCCAAAGCCCGTGCATCGTGTGCCACAAACACCACGCGAATCTGGCTTAAGCCGGCGTACGGTGCAATGTTGACATCGGGGTGCTTCGGGTAGTATTCGGCCATGTCTGCTTCGAGTTCCGATTCACCGATGCCAACCACTAAATAGCCGGCGCTGTAAACGCTGGTTTGCATGCGTTCTTTTAAGTATGTTTTAACCCGCTCAAGCATCGGACGCATTTCTGAGGGGGGCCCCGGTAACAGCACCACCGTGGTGCCGTTGGCACTAAAGATGACGCCCGGTGCCGTGCCATGATTATTGGTTAGGACGATGGCGTCTTTGGGAAAGTACGCTTGTTTTTCGTTGGTGTCTCGCATCTCTCTGCCAAGGCGCTTGAAGTAGTTTTCAATGCGAGTTTTGGTTTCATGATGCAAGGATAATTCCAGCCTGTAATAATCGCAGATGCTCTCTTTTGTGATGTCGTCGTGCGTCGGTCCAAGGCCGCCTGTCACCACAAGCAGATCATCGTCGACATGCTTGATGGCATCTTGAATCGCTTGCTTGTCATCCGGTACGCTCACGCTTTGTCTGGTTTCAATTCCCAGCGCAAAAAGCTCGCGCGCGATGTCGACGAGGTTGGTGTTAGTCGTCAAGCCGGAGAGCAGTTCGTTTCCGACCGATAAAACGGTTGCTTTCATACGTATCACCCGAACCCATTATATCATAGACCCGTGCCGAGAACGCAGAAAAAAAGCGTCCCTTTGAACGCCTAGAGCACCAACGCAACATAGAGTGAACCGATAAGAAAGATCGCGGCGAAAAACACCGATATCCAGATGGCGATGGTGATTATGGTGGTGCTGTGTTTATCATAGTATGCGGCGGGATTATCGACCTTTCGCAGTTTTAGTGCAAGTCGCGTCGTCACATAAAACACAAAGACAAGCACAAAAACCGAAAACAAGAAAAACACGAACGTCAGCGGAATGATGCCGATGATTTCCGCATACAACGAATCGGCTTCAAAAGGATTCATCCCAAACAAGGCATGCAAGATGATGAGCACGGCGACCAGCCCAAACACGACAGGATAAAACTCGAAGACGCCGCCTTTTTTAATCGACAACATTTTCCCGGGGGTGATGGTCTTCGTCTTAAAGTAACGAATGAATACCCCCGCAAAAAAGGTAAGAAAAAATATCAATAAGGTAAAACTAATATAGGCAATAATCATGACACGACCCTCCTAAACATTAAAGCGAAACCACATGACGTCACCGTCTTGAACACGGTAGTCCTTGCCTTCCAATCGGATTTTGCCGACTTCTTTCGCCTTGGCCATGGACGCATGGTCGAAAAGATCATCGACATGGATCGTCTCGGCGCGAATAAACCCTTTTTCGAAATCGCTATGCACCATCCCGGCGCATTGGCGTGCAGTCATGCCCTCGGTAAACGCATAGGCGCGCGCTTCTTTCTCATCGGCCGTAAAAAATGTCTGCAACCCCAACAAAGCATACGTGCGGGCGATGAACGAAGCGATGCCTGATTCATCTACACCGAGTTCAGCGATGAACTCTCTACGGTCGTCGTCGTCGAGCTCACCGAGGTCGTGCTCTAAGCGTGCGCTCAAGACGACGGTTTCGCCGCCGGTCTTGTCGGCGTGTGCGCGCACAACCTCGACAAGCGGGTTGTCGTTTTCAAGGTCGTTTTCATCGACGTTGGCCACATACAGCACCGGCTTATAGCTTAAAAAGCCAAAGCCTTTTAGGAGCCTGCGTTCATGCGGTGTGACGTCGAGTTCGCGAAGTGGTCTTCCCGCTTCTAAGGTTTCTTTGACGCGAGCTAAGATGGCGTACTCGCTTTCGGCGTCTTTGTCGACTTTGAGGCGGGCTTTTTTCTCGATCTTCGGCATCCGTTTTAACGCGATGTCAAGGTCGGCAATGGCAAGTTCGGCGTCGACGATGTCGACATCGGCGACGGGGTCACTCATGCCGGTGACGTGTGAAACGTTGGCGTCGTTAAAACAGCGCACGACGTGCACGATGGCGTCGACGTCGCGAATGTGTGAGAGAAACCGGTTTCCGAGGCCTTCGCCGTGGCTTGCGCCTTTCACAAGGCCGGCGATGTCGATGATTTCAATGGCGGTTGGGACCATCTTCTTTGAGTCGATAAGCTCAGCCACGCGTGACAAGCGTTCATCAGGCACATAGACGGTGCCGACGTTGGGTTCGATGGTGGCGAACGGGTAGTTAGCCACCAGGGCGTTGGCGCTGGTGACGGCGTTAAACAAGGTCGATTTGCCGACGTTTGGCAACCCGACGATGCCGGCTTTTAGGGGCATCATAAGCCCTCCTTCATCACTTAGTCGTCAGGGTGTGACCCAAGGGTGGTCGGGTCTGACTCGTGGTACTCACCGTTGCGGACGTAGCGGATGATGACAACGTCCCCGACGCGGGAGTTTAAGATGTGTTCGCGCAAATCGTTGAAGTTAAAGACATCCATAAATTCCTCGTCGCCTTCATGCTTGTAGCCGATGACAGCGTCGCCGGCTTGGATGCCCGCGGCTTCGGCGGAGCCTCCGGCGACGACACTTGAGATGCAGGCGCCGTGTTCGTAATCACAGTCGCTAAAGTAAGGCGAGGCTGTGATGCCGAGGAAAGGGCGGATGATGAAACCGTATTCTTCGAGGTCACGGACGATGCGCTCGACGGTGTTTGAAGGAACGGCGAAGCCGATGTTGGCGGCTTGTGCCTGGTCGAGTTTCATGTGGTTGATGCCGAGGACACGACCGTTGATATCAAAGAGGGCGCCGCCGCTGTTTCCGGGGCTGATGGCGGCGTCATGTTGAATCACGGTGGCGTCAAAATCGTCCACCGTCAAAAACCGGGCAGTGCCTGAGATGATGCCCATCGTGACGCTGCCGTAGTAGCTGAAACCGAGGGGATTGCCAATCGCGAAGACGAACTCGCCCGGACGGATAGCATAGGAATCGGCAAACTCGACAGTCGGGAAGGTTTCGCTTGATTGAAACGTGAGCACGGCGATGTCGGTGGTTGCGTTGGAACCAAGCAGTTCGACGTTGTCGTTGGGAATTTCGTTTAAGATGCCGAAACGTTCATAGACGACGGTGATGGCTTGCGCATCTGCAATCACATGATGATTGGTCACGACAAAATACGTGTGGCGTCCGTCTTCATAGGCGCTGTTATCGACTTTGTAAATGACGCCCGAGCCAACACTGCTTGACCCAATTTTTTGCACTTGAAGACCAATGACACTTTGTCGGCGCGACTCAAGCATGTCCACGACATCGCTTTGAAAGGTCGCTAGGTCATAGGTGGTGGTGTGTCTGTCTTCCGGAAGCATGCTCTGAATCAGATCGACAAGCTCCGCTTCAGTCAGGTCGTGGGGAATGTGTTGTTGGACGATGGCGATGATTTCCCCTTCGGTCACCGACGCTGTCACCAGCGACGAGACAAGGCTCTCAAGTTCTCCGTGGGTCACGTAGTTTGGATCTCGGTTGGATTCACCATTCCAGTCAAGATCGAGTTCACAAGCGCTGAGGGTTAGCGTCAACATGAATGCGAGCATCACCAGCAGTTTTTTCATCGTCATCACTCCTTGAGCCCAAAGAGGGCTCGTGCGTTTTTCGTGGTTGCCTGTGCGATGGTGGCTAAGGGCAGCCCTTTTTCTTTGGCAAGGCTTTCGGCCACGAGCGTCACGCGAGCGGGTTCGTTCATCTTTCCGCGAAACGGGTGCGGCGAAAGGTAGGGCGCGTCGGTTTCA
This sequence comes from Candidatus Izemoplasma sp., assembly GCA_007132465.1. Classification (GTDB taxonomy): domain Bacteria; phylum Bacillota_I; class Bacilli_A; order Izemoplasmatales; family Izemoplasmataceae; genus SLQR01. Next base: position 5,426 of record SLOP01000002.1, on the reverse strand, counting down.
ATGAGCAATCGTTCCAGCGGCACAGCGCGGGCCACGTCTTTTGGTGTTTTGGCGTTTAAAAATGTAATTGGTCCACCAAGCGAGATGTGCATGCCGAGGTCTAAAAACCGTTCGACCATCTCGGCTGACCCGCTATAACAATGCATCACGCCTTTGATGGGCGCGTGTTTTTTCAACGTGTCATACGTGGCTTCGGTCGCCTCGCGCATGTGCACGACGATGGGAAGGTCACGTGCCTTAGCAAGTTCGATTTGTTGGGTGAACACACGAATCTGGGCGTCTTTGTGGTCCTTGTCCCAATGGTAATCCAGTCCGCATTCGCCAACGGCGACGACACGTGGGTTTTCGAGCATGCTAATGAGTTGGTCGAGGTCCGCGTCGCTTGTGTGTTTGGCTTCCGTCGGGTGAATGCCCACCGACGCGTACACAAAGGGATAACGGTCCGCAATCTCAAGCGCACGTCGATTGGTTTTTCGATCATAACCGACAACAATCATCGCTTCAACACCCGCGTCGGTGGCGTTTTTTACGATGGCATCGAGCCGTTCATAGAGCTTAGGGTTGTTTAGATGAACATGGGTATCAATCAGCACACGCATCACTCCTGTACGTACCATTATACACGTCACGCCCCCCTTAGCACAACCGAAACGGTGCATTTCACATCGGCTTATTGTCGCATCAAGATTGGTGAGCGTTGGGGATGGTTTGTCGCATCCTCATGGTCAGTGATGTCGGTGCCATGTGGTGGGCATGCTCCTGTTATCACGGTGTGAACGACAAAAAAAGAGGCTTGTACAAGCCTCTTTTGGGTGGTTACTTAAGGATTTCTGCGACGACGCCGGCACCGACAGTGCGACCGCCTTCGCGGATTGAGAATTTGGTGCCTTGTTCGAGGGCAATCGGTGCGATGAGTTCAACGTGCATTTCAACGTTGTCCCCAGGCATGACCATCTCGACGCCTTCAGGCAGTTCGATGACGCCGGTGACGTCAGTGGTGCGGAAGTAAAACTGCGGGCGGTAGTTCGAGAAGAATGCCGTGTGGCGTCCGCCTTCTTCTTTTGAAAGGACGTAGACTTCACCACGGAACTTGGTGTGCGGGGTGACGCTGCCAGGTTTAGAGAGCACTTGGCCGCGTTGCACTTCGTCACGGGTAATGCCGCGGAGGAGTGCGCCGATGTTGTCGCCGGCTTCTGCGCGGTCGAGCAACTTACGGAACATTTCAACGCCGGTGACGACGGTTTTCTTGGTTGGTTTGATGCCGACGATTTCAACGTCTTCGCCGACTTTGACGGTGCCGCGGTCGACACGGCCGGTGGCGACGGTGCCGCGCCCGGTGATGGTGAAAACATCTTCAACAGGCATCAAGAACGGCTTGTCGATGTCGCGCTCAGGATTTTCGAAATACTCGTCGACGGCCGCCATGAGTTCAATGACGTTCTCTTCATACGCTTCATCGCCCTCTAGGGCTTTCAGAGCCGACCCTTTGATGACAGGAATGTCGTCGCCGGGGAAGTCGTACTCACTCAGGAGTTCGCGAATCTCGAGTTCAACGAGTTCGAGCAGTTCTTCGTCATCAACCATGTCGGTTTTGTTCATGAAGACAACGAGTTTAGGCACGCCAACCTGACGGCTGAGCAAAATGTGCTCACGGGTTTGTGGCATGGGTCCGTCGGCAGCTGAGACAACGAGGATGGCGCCGTCCATTTGAGCAGCTCCGGTAATCATGTTTTTAACATAGTCCGCGTGTCCCGGGCAGTCAACGTGCGCGTAGTGACGCGCTTCGGTTGAATATTCGATGTGTGCGGTGTTGATGGTAATGCCTCTTTCTTTTTCTTCCGGCGCGTTGTCGATCGAGTCGTAATCGCTTGCGACCGTGTCGCCGATCCCACGTTTAGCCAACACGGTTGCGATGGCAGCGGTTAGCGTGGTTTTTCCATGGTCAACGTGACCGATGGTTCCAATATTCATGTGGGGTTTTGTACGTTCAAATTTAGCTTTTCCCATTATGTTTTCCTCCTTGATTTCGTCTTATAACAGTGTTATTTTACCTTAAATTGTTGGCTAATGCAAGTGTTGGGTATTTACCCGTTGCGTTTCTTGATGATTTCTTCGGCAATCGATTTCGGGCACGCTTCGTAGTGTGAAAACTGCATCGTGTAGTTCCCACGTCCTTGCGTGTTCGAACGCAAGCTTGTGGCGTATCCAAACATTTCCGACAAGGGCACTTTGGCCGAAACTTGATGGGCGTTGCCGCGTTGTTCTTGCGACTCGATTTTGCCACGGCGGCTGGTGAGGTCGCCAATGACGTTGCCGAGGTAGTCATCGGGGGCGATGGCATCCACGTTCATGATGGGTTCCAACAAAATCGCTTTACAGACATCTTTAGCCTGTTTAAGCGCCATGGATGCGGCAATTCTGAAGGCCACTTCCGAGGAGTCGACATCGTGATATGACCCGTCGTAGAGCGTTGCTTTGATGTCGATGATTGGATACCCGGCGATGACGCCGTGCTGCAATGCTTCTTCAAGTCCTTTGGCAACCACTGGAATGTATTCTCTTGGGACGACCCCACCGACGACTTTGTCGATGAACTCGAAGCCTTTTCCGGGGTTGGGTTCGAAGCGAATGTTGACGTGACCGTATTGGCCGCGTCCGCCGGATTGGCGAATAAACTTGCCTTCTACGTCAGCAGGGGTGGTGAAGGTTTCTCGGTAGCTGACTTGTGGCGCGCCGACGTTGCCGACGACCTTGAATTCTCGCTTCATCCGATCGACGATGATGTCGAGGTGAAGCTCTCCCATGCCGGCAATGATGGTTTGTCCGGTTTCATCGTCGGTGTAGGTTCGAAAAGTCGGGTCTTCTTCTGCTAGTTTTTGAAGCGCGACGCCCATCTTATCTTGATCGGCTTTCGACTTAGGCTCGATGGCGACGCTGATGACTGGCTCAGGGAAGTTCATTTTCTCTAAGATGATCGGGTAGCCTTCTTGGGCGAGGGTGTCACCGGTTGAGGTGTTTTTTAGGCCGACCGCGGCGGCGATGTCGCCGGCGTAGACGGTGTCGATTTCCTCGCGGTGGTTGGCATGCATCTGCAAGATGCGACCAACGCGTTCTTTACTGCCTTTGGTGTTGTTCATGATGTATGATCCTTTTTTCATCGTTCCGGAGTAAACCCGGAAGAAGGTCAGTTTCCCAACGAAGGGATCGGTCATGACTTTAAAGGCAAGGGCAGAAAATTTTTCGCTGTCGTCGCTGGAAACGCGGACTTCACTGCCATCATTGAGCGTGCCTTTGACTTCAAGCACGTCGGTGGGTGCAGGCAGGTAATCGATGACCGCGTCAAGCATCAACTTGACGCCTTTGTTTTTAAAGGCGCTCCCGCACAAAACGGGGAAAAATTTAACGCTTAGGGTGGCCGTACGCAACGTAGTTTTAATCATCTCGGTGGGCACGGGTTCATCCTCGAGGTAAAGCATCATCATGTCTTCGTTGAAGTCAGCGAGGGCTTCAATGAGTTCGCCGCGTTTTTCATCAACGATGGTTTGGTACTCCTCAGGAATCGGCACTTCTTTAGCGACTTCATCGGCGGCGCCATCAAACAGATAAGCTTTGCCTTCAACGATGTCGACGATTCCTTCAAATTGTGATTCTGCGCCAATCGGCCAATGGATGGCGGCGGCTTTCACGCCGAGGCGTGAACGGATCGATTTAAGGCTGAATGCGAAGTCCGCACCAATCTTGTCCATCTTGTTGACGAACACGATGCGGGGGACGCGGTATTCGGTGGCTTGACGCCAAACAGTTTCTGTTTGGGGTTCGACGCCGGCTTGCGCATCAAGCACGGTGACGGCGCCGTCGAGCACGCGGAGTGACCGAGATACTTCGACGGTGAAGTCGACGTGGCCGGGCGTGTCGATGATGTTGACACGGTGATCTTTCCAAAACGCCGTGGTGGCGGCGGATGTGATGGTAATTCCCCGTTCTTGTTCTTGTTCCATCCAGTCCATTTGGGAAGCACCGTCATGGGTTTCGCCCATTTTGTGGATTTTACCGGTATGATAAAGAACACGTTCTGTCGTCGTCGTTTTGCCTGCATCGATGTGCGCCATAATGCCGATGTTGCGCGTTTTTTCTAGGCTGAATGCACGTGGCATAATGTGTTCTCCTTTCTACCAGCGATAGTGGGCGAATGCTTTGTTGGCATCGGCCATTCTATGCATTTCTTCGCGTTTTTTCACGGAATTTCCAACGCCGTTTGCGGCGTCGACAATTTCTTTGGCTAAACGCTCTTCCATGGTTTTCTCGCTGCGAAGGCGCGAGTAAAGCACCATCCATCTAAGACCGAGCGTGTAGCGACGTTCTTCACGAACCTCCACCGGCACTTGATAGTTTTGCCCGCCGATGCGGCGCGCGCGTACTTCGAAGGTAGGCATCACGTTTTTGAGTGCTTCTTCGAAAATTTCAAGCGGTGGTTTGTTGGTCATTTTTTCCACACGGCCGAACGCGTTGTACAAAATGCGTTGCGCCGTGCCTTTCTTTCCGTCGTTCATGATGTTGTTGATGAGTTTGGTTACCAGTTTTGAGTTGTATAGCGGGTCCGGCAACACATCCCGTTTGGCGATATGTCCTTTACGAGGCATCGTTGGCTCCTCCTTTCGATTGAATAACTGCGTGGAAGTCTATTTATAGTGCGTTTTCGTCTTTCTTGGTGCCGTATTTCGAGCGGCCTTGTTTACGGCCTTCAACGCCCGATGTGTCGCGGGTTCCGCGCACGATGTGGTAGCGCACACCCGGTAAGTCTTTAACACGGCCTCCGCGAATCAACACAACGCTATGTTCTTGTAGCTTGTGTCCGATGCCGGGAATGTATGCGGTCACTTCGATGTTGTTGGTAAGACGCACACGGGCGTATTTACGCAACGCCGAGTTCGGTTTCTTTGGCGTCATCGTCGCAACGCGAGTACAAACACCGCGTTTTTGCGGGCTCGGGAGGTCGGTGTATTGTTTTTTCAGCGTGTTAAATCCGGTGCCCAAATGCGGTGATTTGGTTTTTTTCGTTTTCGAGTGTCTCCCTTTTCTGACCAATTGGTTAATGGTTGGCATGGGGGTTCCTCCTTTCGTTCATAGTACAACACATCCATGTGTGCCGGTTTTTTCGTTAAAACAGTGGGTTACTATTCGAACCCAACCGTTTTATGGGTTTTACGCACGTGTAATTATATAACACAGAGCCTGGTGTGTCAACCACGATGGTGAAAAAGATGGGAAAGGCGTCCCGTGGGACGCCTTATGGCTTAATCGAGGTACTCGTCGTCGTCGCCCGGTTGTTCAATCCAATCGTCGACCGGCGTTTTCGCAGTGTCGTGGTCAAATTCAATCTCATCGTCGAGGTAGAGTTCGTCGGCATCTTCGGGGTCTTCCGGTTC
>SLOP01000028.1 GCA_007132465.1 Candidatus Izemoplasma sp. | reverse complement strand
GATAATCACATATTCTCTTACAAAACCTTAAGCGGCAGGGTATAATTTGGTTAAAGGGCCACATTGAAGGCTCAGGCGGCACACCCCTATGGTATTGCAAATGTTCCGTCCGGTTTAGACAAAGCGAGGTAACCATGCGAATAATACTGAAGTACATTCTTCGTTCCATGTTTGAAAAGAAAATACGGTTTGTGCTTTTCGTCTTGTCGATTGCGATGAGCACCGCGTTGCTGATGGTCAGCATGGGCATCGTCAAGATCCAGCTTGACACCATAAAGCGGTCCGTGACAGACGTCTTAGAAGCGCATGAAATCATGATTGCATCCAACACCGGTGATGACTTTTTCGACCTTAGCGGACTGGACATGGTCGGCATTGAAAGTGTCATCCCCGGTATTGCGATGCCAAGCGTCGTGCAAAACCGCGATTACGAAAGCATGATGATTCACGCTCGGGACCTGGACGTGCTTGCACGATACCGGTTTTCCCAACAACTTGAAAGTGCCGATTTCACGGGACCCCACATCATCATTTCTGAGCGAGTTGGCATTCATTTGAACCTTGATGTCGGGGATACACTCAGTGTCCTCATGGCGGGAAACCCCGTGGATGCGACGGTGTATGGTATTGTGGAAAACCGCGGGCTTTTTTATCAAGACACGGCGCATCAGTTCAATGTCTTGATGCCCTACGATTACGTGTCCGAAAGTCTTGGGGTTGAGGGGTTATACAACCACGTGACCGCCAAACAAACGTTAGCCGATGCCGATAAGAGCGTCGCGCTTTTTAATGCGCATCACGATGATTTTAGGGCGTTTTTGCTCTACCAAGAAGACATCGTGATCGCCGGTGTCCGTAGCCAACAGATGACATTTTTCATGATGCTTGCCTTCATCATGTTGGTGTCGACGGTGATTTTGTTTGGCGCGTTTAAACTGATGATGACCGAGCGACAACGCGTGATCGGCACCTTCTTTTCTCAAGGTGCCACAAAGCGTCAGATGAAAACGCTGTTGCTGGGTGAGGGGGTCTTATACGGACTCTTCGGTGGCCTCGTGGGCGCCTGCCTTGGCATCGCGGCGTTATACGCACTGCACATTTTTGCAGCGCCGTTGCGTGCGTATGGGGTCATCCCACCGTTTGTCATTGATTGGCCACTGGCCTTCTTAGCCCTTGGGTTTGCGATGGTGTTTGCCCTTTTCGCCTGTTATGTGCCGGTGCGCGCCATCAAACGTTACGAAGTGAAAGAACTCATCTTAGGTCAATCTCCAGCGATGCCCAACGTGAAGAAAAAGAAGTTCATCGTCGGCATGGGCATCTTGATGATGGCGTGGATAATCACCACCTTCACCGACACGTTTGCCATGTCGGTGTCGCCTGCGTTGCTTATCCTCGCGATGATCGGGCTTGTGCTTGTTTACCCGTTTGTGGTCAGTTTGCTTGTCAGGACCTTGTTCCCCAAACTGTTGCCGCGCGTTCGCCTGCCGGCGCTTTCGATGAACAACGTGCGCTACTCCTCATCGCTCAGAGGCAACATCGCCATCTTGATGATTGCGCTTGTGTCGGTCATCACGGTGGTATCTGTCGGCAAGGGCATCGAACGCATTGTCTCAGAAGCCTACACGACACTCCATTTCGACATTCGCGTCGAACAAATCCGTGTCAACGACCGCGAATCACGGGAAGCCATCCGCACCTTTTTAGACAATCACGCCTACGTCGATGCCGAATCGATTTCCGAAATCATCTACACGCACGGTCATGTCAATGGTGCGTACGCTCAAATAGAAGCGATTGAACCGGATAAGTTCGCCGACTTGCTTACCTACATCGACTTCTCCGATGCGGGGGGTTCATACCTCGATCTGCTCGCCGATGAGAACAACCCATACATCATCGCGTCTACCGCCGCGGCGCGGCGACTAGGCCTTTCGATTGGCGACATCGTTGCGTTGAGCATTAACGGGGTGAATCAAAACTACGATGTCATCGGCATTGTCGAAGCGAAACTATGGAATGGCGGCGACACATTCTTCATCCACACAACCCGCATGAAAGAGGAGTTCCATCTGCACAGTTCCATTCTGTTTTTCAACACAACCATTGATTCGGATGAAGCGAACGCATTCTTCAGCGCATACTTCAGGGATTTTGGGGGAAGAACAATGACCCACCAAGAAATGGAACAGATGAACACCGAGCAAAACCGACAAATGTTCGAACTGCTTAACTTTTTCTCCCTGTTTGCGGTGGTCATCGGTTCCTTCGGCGCCGTCAACAACATGTTTATCAGTTACTTGCAGCGTAAGAAAGAACTTGCCGTGATGGCATCACTCGGCGCCACCAAAAGGCAGATTAGCCAGATGCTTCTCGTCGAATCGGTCTTCTGTGTGGTGCTTGCGCTATCGTTTATCCTGCTTTACATCACCATGCACATGAACATTGTCTCACGGCTTGCCCAAAACATCGGGTTCGCCGTTGACATCCGGTTTGTATTCTCCGATTCTGCCTTGCTGCTTCTGATGAGCGGTTTGATCTATTTGCTTGCTACGTTACCGCTTGTGCTGAGAAGCCGTAAACTGTCCATCATCGAGGAACTGAAATATGAGTAGAGGTGAACCCATGCACGCCATTCGCGTTGAAAACCTGCACAAAACATTCCAAACAGGCACCGTTAAAACCGACATCTTAAAGGGGCTAGATTTCACCATCGACACGGGCGATTTCGTGTCCATCATGGGCCCTTCGGGGTCCGGAAAGTCCACGTTGCTTTACTTACTGGGTGGGTTAGATACCCCCACCAAAGGCGATGTCTTTATTCACGGTAAAGCGCTCAACACGATGAAAGAGAACGAAAAAAGCGTATTGCGCAAACGCGACATCGGGTTTGTGTTTCAGTTTTACAACCTCGTGCCCAACCTATCGGTCGAAGACAATATTTTGTTGCCGATTATCTTAGATGGCAAAAACCCCAAAAATTACCAAGACAAGTTGGATGAGCTCCTTACCATCATCGACATGCAAGACCGGCGTAAACACACCCCAAGACAGCTTTCAGGCGGCCAACAACAACGCGTGGCCATCGCCCGAGCCTTGCTTTTTGACCCACAGATTATCTTGCTTGATGAACCCACCGGCAACCTCGACTCAAAAAACAGCGTTGAACTCATGCACCTTTTCAAAACCATCAACACAACCTTCAGCAAAACGATCATTCAAGTCACCCATTCTGAAGAGTTTGCGCAGTTTGGCAAGCGCATCATCCATCTCAAAGACGGCATCATTGAAGACAAATCCTAACACGCTCTTGGTTGACCATAGGGCCTAATCAAAAGGTGCACTAAAAAAGGGGTTTTTGAAAGTATTTGATTAAAACGGACAATAATAAAAAGAGTAGAGTTATGTATTTTCATAGCTCTACTTTTGTTATATAAAGATGGTCAGGAGGGAGTTTAATCGGAACGCAAACAAGAAAGCATAGACAGTACACAATTGAAGAAAAGAATGAAGTTGTAGAGCGGTATCTATCAGGGCAATCAGCAGGGTTTAAAACGTTAGCTAAGAAATTGATGTGTCAATTTCCATGATTGAACGATGGGTTAAGCAATACCACGAGTTTGGAACCACTGTTGATCGAAGAGGACAAGCAACAAAGAAAGACAACCCCAAAAAAGGACGATTGGACCTATGTCAAGAAAGTGGACACGCTAAGTAAGACTTTTCTCACTTTGAATAGTAAACCTGATACGGTGTTTGATAATCAATGGAACCGTGAATCCTGTTTCGGTTGTACCAACCCTCAATGAACTCAAAGATTCCTATTCTAGCCTCATCGAATGTCTTGAAAACATTACGGTGAACGTATTCTTTCTTCAATATCGAATGAAATGATTCCATTGGTGCATTGTCATAGGGTGTTCCTTTCCTTGAATAGGAGTGAATCATTTCGTGTTTTTGTAAGAACTCTTCAACGTCATAACTCAAGTATTGACTTCCTAAATCTGACTGAATCAGTATGCCTTTTGTGTCTTTGACACGATAGACCGCTTTCCTAAGTGAGTCCAACACGATTTCCTGCTTCATGTGTTTTGAAAAAGTGTATCCAACGATCATCTTGGCATGGACATCTTCAATGCTGGCCAGATAGGTCCAACCGTCATAGACGGTGGGGATATACGTGATATCCATCACCCATTTCTGATTGATGGTTGTTGTTGAGAAATCTTGATTCATGATGTT
>SLOP01000024.1 GCA_007132465.1 Candidatus Izemoplasma sp. | reverse complement strand
TAGCTCAGTGGGAGAGCACTTGCTTGACGTGCAAGGGGTCGGTGGTTCGAATCCGCCATTCTCCACCATCTGCGAGTGTGGCGGAATTGGTAGACGCGCATGGTTGAGGGCCATGTGGCCGTGAGGCCGTGGGAGTTCAAGTCTCCCCATTCGCACCATGTAGCCTGTTGAGTTCATCGATCTTTTCAAGATCGATGAACTTTTTTGTTCTCTCAGCGTGAGTGAGAGGGGGTTAGCATCACGATGCCACGCATGAAAACCTGTCATATCCGTTGCATTTCTTTGGTAATCGGACCATAATAACAGTAACTAAGCACATTGAAAGGAGCGATATCATGGGAAAAAGCATCCTCACACGCACGATGAAAACCACCAATGGGAGAAACGGAACCATCACATCGGACGATCGTGACTTCACCTTAGCACTGGCCATGCCTCAAGAGATGGGCGGTAAAGGCGATGCATCAAAAAGCAATCCCGAAGAACTTTTTGCGGCGGGTTACAGCGCCTGTTTTGCGAGTTCTATGCAGTACATTTTACAATCGGAAAACATCGAGCACGGTGACTTCTATGCCAAAGCGGTGTGTGAACTGTCGAAGGATGAAGACAACAACGGTTTCAAGTTTTCTGTCGTGATGGAGGCCGACATCGAAGGCCTACAGAAGAGCCAAAAGCAAGATGTGGTTGACAAGGCGTATCGTTTTTGTCCGTACTCACGAGCCATCCATGGCAACGTCGACGTTGAACTGGTGGTCAAATAACCTACGTACCATCGCAAAAATATCGCACGTTCCCGTTGTAACTTATTTCGATTAATGCTATGATGTTTTCGTTACCACATGATGATCACCAAAGCGAGTGTGGCGGAATTGGTAGACGCGCATGATTCAGGTTCATGTGGGCCTAGCCCGTGGGGGTTCGAGTCCCCCCATTCGCACCATTGGTTAACAACGTAGCGCATGAGACCCATGCGCTTTTTTTATTGAGGAACTCGCACAATCACTCACACAAATGTTCACTTGGTTTGGTATAATGAAAAGGTAACCATCGCTTTTCATGGGGACATGACGACGCGGGAGAATTGATGCGTTATTTTAGGAGGACACATGAACAAACCAACCCTCATCACACACCTAACACAGGATATTGATGCGCTGGGTCAACGCCCGTCTACCCAAGCCGTGCGTCGATTGAGCGCACAGTGGTATCGTCAACTTGAAGACAAGACACCGACACACGTGTTTCCGTTATGCGAAGCGCTGCTCAAGACAAGGCGCCGGGCGCAGGGAATCATTGCTTATGATTGGGCCTATCGTGTGCGTCGCCATTACAGCAAAAACACGTTTGACATGTTTGAGCGATGGCTCAAGGCCTACGTTGAAGACTGGCACGATTGCGACGATTTTTGCACGCACGCGCTTGGCGATTTGATCGCCCGTTATCCGTCGCTGTTTGAGCGCGTGATCACCTGGTGTACAAATACCCGATTCCCCGTAAGGCGGGCCGCCGCAGTCGTGTTAGTTCCGGCCATCAAGGCAGGGCATCGCCCACCCATCAACCCCTACCTGATTGCCGATCGGTTGATGCACGATGAACACGACCTTGTGCAAAAAGGCTACGGGTGGATGCTCAAAGTGCTGTCTATCAAAGACCAAGAAGGTGTGCGCCATTATCTCGAAAAACACGTCGCGCATATGCCGCGCACGGCCTTTCGCTATGCGCTTGAGCATGTCGATGCCGCCACGCGCAAACAACTCATGCGTCTATAGTGCAACGATGAGCTTCATTACCAAATAGCGCCAGTCGAATGGCGGTTTTGCTAAGCACGATACAGCTTACCCGAACGAAGGAGGACACGTCATGAAATCATTTACCAAAACGCTATCCATCAACACCGACGCCCCCCAAACAATGGTTAATGTCACCGGTTCGTTACGCGGGGTGGTTCGCGATTCAGGGGTACAAAACGGCACGATGTATGTCTTTGTGCCGCACACCACCGCGGCGGTAACCATCAACGAAAACGCCGACCCCGACGTGGTGAAAGACATGCTGCTTGGGCTCGATAAAGCGTTTCCTGATCGCCGTGAGTTTGCCCACCTTGAAGGCAACTCCCACGCCCATATTAAGTCGTCTTGTGTCGGTGTCGAACAGACGTTGATCGTCGAGGAGGGACACCTCATCCTTGGTACCTGGCAAGGTGTGTATTTTTGTGAGTTTGACGGCCCGCGCACCCGAAAAATCATCGTTCGTGTTCAAGGAGACCCCGACGATGCGTGAAGCCAATCTCGCCATTGAAAAACTGACCCATCCAACCGACGCGATGCGCCGATTGATACGCGCGTTTCGAAGCGAACTTAACGCGCTGAATCAAATCGATGAACCACCGACAGATCATGCCGTGAAAGATGACGCGGAAAACTTCTTTGTTGGCCAGCGCACCGTGTTTGGCGCCAGCGATTATGCGTCGCTGCTTGGTTTTGTTGTGCTTAAAGAAGAAGCGGGCGTGTTTTGGCTTGATTGGATGCATGTCGCCGCGTCCGCACGGCGTCGAGGTGTAGGGTCAATGCTTTTTAACCACGCCGAAAGGCATGCGCGAAAGCACGGGGCGGACAAACTCTTTATCTACGTGCATCCTGATAACACAGGCATGTTGGCATTGCTTGCCAAACAAGGGTATGATGCACTCAATTTAATTGAAGTGACAAGGAAAACACGAACCAAAGGCAAGACCCTCGATGTGTTCGGTCATCGCTTACGGTACTGACGCAACGCGCGTGTGTTTTGTTAGTATCATTTTCATCTGACCTGGTTGAAATAAGGTCAAACTGTCACTTTAATTCATGTCACATTGCTTTATAATAAGAATGGATACAATGTTAGGAGATGAAAGCCATGACATTTGAAGTGATGGAAACCATTCGCGGCGGCGTCATCATGGACGTCACCAACGATGAACAAGCACGGATTGCTGAGGCCGCTGGTGCGGTAGCCGTGATGGCGCTTGAACGCGTGCCGGCCGATATTCGTGAAGCTGGTGGTGTGGCCCGCATGAGCGACCCTTCCATGATTAAGAAGATTCAAGCTTCGGTGACCATTCCGGTGATGGCGAAAGTGCGCATCGGGCATTTTGTCGAGGCTCAGATTCTTGAATCGCTAAACATCGACGTCATTGATGAGAGCGAGGTTTTAACGCCAGCTGACGATAAACACCACATCGACAAACGCGCCTTTAACACCGCGTTTGTGTGTGGTGCAACCGACCTTGGCGAAGCTTTGCGCCGGATTAAAGAGGGCGCAGCGATGATTCGCACTAAAGGTGAAGCCGGCACGGGTGATGTCAGCGAAGCGGTTACCCACATGCGGCTAATCAACGCACAAATCCGCAAGGCCACCACCCTTGAAAACGATACCTTGATGGATTATGCTAAAGAACTCCGCGTGCCCTACGATGTGCTTGAGTACGTCAAAGATCACGGCAAACTCCCTGTCGTTAATTTTGCAGCCGGTGGCGTGGCCACCCCTGCAGATGCCGCGATGATGATGCAGCTTGGTTGCGACGGTGTGTTTGTTGGTTCTGGCATATTCAAGTCATCGAACCCCGAAAAACGCGCCAAAGCCATTGTTGAAGCTGTCAAACACTTTGACAACCCCGCCAAACTTGCTGAACTATCTGAAGACCTCGGTGAAGCGATGTCAGGGCGTACCGTGCAATCGCTCGACGATGGAGATCGCTACAGCGGACGATAAAAAGCACCCGCGGGTGCTTTTTTTTAATGGGTTCTTGTGCTGAGCACAAGCAAGCGGTACAATAGAACCATTCATACCCGAAAGGATGTGTGTGCATGAACCTGGTCCTCCCACACCGCGATCATCAAAACAAGGCGTTGGCTTTCATCGCCGCTTGCCAGGAAGCTGGCACCGAAATGGCTGGGCATTCCGAACTGGATTGTGTGCCGTATGAAACATGGCTTCAAAAAATCTATAATCATCATTTTCATCGTGACGTGCCAAAAGGGCGTGTGCCAGCCTCGACGTTTCTTGCGTTTGAAGGGAGCACGCTGGTGGGCATCATCAACATTCGCCATAAGCTGAACGCATTCCTCTGTGAAGCAGGCGGTCACATCGGCTACATGGTTCATCCGGCACACCGACAAAAAGGCTACGCCACAGAAATGGTTAGACAAGGGGTTCAATGGATGCGTGATGCGCTTAGCATTGACAAGGTGCTTATCACGTGCTCACCCGATAATCCAGCCTCTAGAAAGACCATACTGAACAATGGCGGCGTTTATGAAAACACTGTTGATAATGCCCTGCTTGGCATCGTCGAACGTTATTGGATTGCATAAAAAAGGAGAAATCTGAATTTCTCCTTTTTTGTGTTACGCAAATACCGTGACTTTACCTCTAAAGATAACGGTGATTAAGTCGATGATCCAAAGAATCGCCCAGCCGACGAGGATCCAGATAATGCCGGCGATTAGGATGGTCATGTCGTTTCTGTCAATGCCTTTGGCAATGCGATAGATTCCGTAAGCGATGCCATCAATGACGGGGAAGGCTAAGATCAACTTAATTATCCAGGGCAAATCATCAAACGCTTTAACCAACTCTTTCATGTAACATCCTCCTTTATTTCATTATACCATAACAGGCACCGTTATGCGTGTTTCTGTTTGAGCGAATGCATTTCACCTCGGTAATATAAATAGGCAACCGATCCAGTGATGACATCGGCAAAGACAAACGTCCACCAAATGCCGCTTACGCCCATGCCGAAGGCAAAGGTCAGAAGCAGCGCCACCGGAACGAACACGAGAAACCGTCGCGATAAAGCCAGGAAAAATGCGCGCGTCGCAAAGCCCATCGCTTGATAAACGCTTGACATGACGACTTGAAAGGTGATGAAGGAAAAGCCAAGCGCCACAATGCGAAAGGCGCTGGCCCCACGTTCAACGAAGGCCATGTCGCCTTCGTGTTCAAACAACATGAACAGGGGCGCTGCGGCAAACTGGACAATCAAAAACACCACCGTGAAATAGACGAAAAGCAACCCCGAGGTGAAACGGATGGCCTCGCGCATTCGTGGGTAAAATTTGGCGCCATAGTTGAATCCAACAATCGGCTGCATGCCTTGAACAAGCCCGAATCCGGGCATCAAACTAAACCGTAGTAAGCGGTTAATGACAGAGTAGATAGAGATATATTGCTCGCCAAGCGCTTCTGAAGGCGTATGAATCTGAATGAGGTTGTTGACGATGATGATGAGCACACCACCCATCGCGATGCGGACAAATGCCGGCAAGCCGACAGCGATGATTTCTTTAACCATGGAGAAATCGATGTCCCAAATCCGTTTTAAGTCGACCATCAACGATGATTCCTTGCTTAGGGAGCGCGAGAAAACGTAGACGAATGACAGCGTCTTCCCAACGGCGGTAGCTAACGCTGCTCCGGCAACGCCCATGCCAAGGCCCCAATCAAAGATAAATATTGGATCAAGCGCGATGTTGACGATGGCGCCAATCATCAGCGATATCATCGCCACCTTCGCCCGGCCTTCGGCCCGGGTGAGGTTGTTAAAGGTGATGGAGAGCGAAAACGGCACAAGCGCAATTAAGATAATGCTCAAGTAGTCCCGAGCATAGCCGATGTTACCGCTTGTCGCACCGAACAAACGAAGCAACGGTTCGATAAAAATGTAGGCAATGACTGCAATGGTTAACGTGATGGTAAGATTCATCAAAAGCGCCGTGTTGACGGCGCGTTTCATGGATCTCTCATCACCGCGACCAAAGGCGCGTGAGAACACCGACGCGCTGCCAATACCAATCATCATCCCAAGTCCGAGAACAATCATTTGAATCGGGTAGGCGATGCCGAGGGCGCCGATGGCAATGGTGTCGGCTTCGCTCAAGGCCACAAAAAAAGTATCCACGAGATTGTACAAGGCGTTAAAGACCATGGCGGCAATCCCGGGAATCGCAAGCTTGATGAGCAGTTTCCTGACGTTCATGTTGCCAAGCATGTCGCTGTTTCGCTTGTTCATCGACTCACTCCCGACGCCATTATAACACATCGTCACATCGATGTTAAGCAAGGAAGTTGTTGTGTCTTTGCCATGGCTTTCGTACAATAAACATGAGGTGATATGATGACGAATGCTCACTCTGTTGTGTTAACAACGATGTGCTTGATTGAAAAGGAACACGAGGTCTTAATGCTGCGTCGCCTGAAAACCGACTGGCCGGGCATGACATTTCCAGGTGGTCATCTCAAGGCGGGAGAGGATTTCGTCGATGGCATCGTCCGTGAAGTGAAAGAAGAGACGGGAATCACCCTGCGAAGCGTCCGTCTCTGTGGCATATCGCAGTTCACTTACGACAACAACACGCGATACGTGGTGGTCTTCTTCGCGTCAAACGATTTTGACGGAGAGCACATAACCTCACCCGAAGGTGAGGTTATGTGGGTTGATCGACACAATCTTCATTCGCTGGATTTAGCGCCAGACATCGAAGCGATGTACGAGGTCATGGACAACGACGACTGCACCGAAGTACGCTACATCAAAAAAGGCGACCGTTGGGTCGCTAGCGCACGCTGAAGCCATTAACTCACCACCGTGGTGAACAACCACAACAACGCGACGCCCATTGGCACCATCAGCACCGATAAACGCCAGTTACGTCGAAGCGCTCGCGATTTCACAGAAAAAATCCGCGGTGTGAGTAGCGCGAACACCATGTAAAGTGGTCCAACCGAAAGCCCACCGTAAAATATTACTGAACCGTAAGGATGGCCCATGAACATATACGAGAAGCCCACTGAGTAGACGAATACTGCAACGAAACCAACCAGCAATCCGATGAAAAGGGGAAACCGTTTTTTCATGTCTGTCCACCTCTTAATGACTAGGATACATCAGCATACTTCGCGCGGCAAGCATAAGGCGTATCTAATCTTTTGAGTTCGGAGCAGCACCCATGGACTCAACAAAATCCACGCGGCCTTGTCAAACCTGGTGGCGCCGGGGTTGATGGTGTCATTTACGAAGTTCACAAGAAAACAGGGCTAGACATCAAACAACCTAGACTGTGTAGCATGTCACAGGTTACCCACGATGATGGAACACGGCACATGATGATTTTCTTTAAAACATCGTCGTTCGAGGGAAGCTTTCGTGCTTCGCGTGAAGGGAGGCGTTTTGGGTTAACATGCATACCACGCACACACAGACGTTGGCTCCCGATACAGAAGCGATGTATGCGGTTTTGTATGATGATGATTACACCGAGGTGCGTTACATCTAGCAAGGCAAGCGCTGGGTTGCTGTTGCGCGGCAATGTTTACCCACTCATGAGGGTGATAAACAGCCAAAAAAAGGCCATGACCAAGGGAGTCATCAGCGTTGAAAGACGCCGGTTTCGACGTAGAACTCGGTTTTTAATTGCGAAGCCCCAGGGCGCTATCAATGCTAACACAACATAAATCGGTATGGCAACAAGCCCTCCATAAAACATGAGAACGCCGAACGGATACCCTGCCATGATAAACCAAAAACCGAACACATACCCACACAGTCCAATCACGAAGACAACCAAGCCGAGGGAAAAAGGATAGATGGTTTTCACAATCCCCACCTCACACATTCAGTGTATGGTTGAAGAGTTGCCAAGGCAAGCGAGATTACCAGGCAGTCAATTTTGCTATTTATGGTTGGGTGCGGTATGATAAAAGCGATGCTTACCATTGATGCATCCAATGAAAGGAATGAGAAAATGGACATTAAAATCCTTGGGAAAGGCTGCAAAAAATGCAAACTACTCGAAGCGAACGTCAAAAAAGCCGTCGATAAGCTTGGCATTGACGCGACGATTGATAAAGTGACGGACATTGACGAGATTGCTGATTATGGCGTCATGTCAACACCTGGACTTGTTGTTGATGGCGACGTGAAGTTGGCTGGTAAAATTGCCTCAGCCAAAAAACTGGAAAGTATCCTGCGATGACGCGTTCATTTATTTGAACGCGTTCATTTTTTTCACAAAGGACCGCGTTTTTTTGATACAATAAACTCGACAACCACGAGGAGGATATACGAGATGGGACCTTATCAATGGATCGATGGCAACGCTTTTTCAATACGCCACATGGCGTTGATGGATCGATGGCTGCTAGCCATGGTTTTCTCGCGATACCGACATCTGAACGCTGACAAACTAAACGAACATGGCAAAACCCTCGGTGCGCTGCTAAAACACCATCCAGACATCGCTTGGGTGATAAAAAAACGAAGCCCAGAAAGCCAAACAGTGGTTGACTTCTTAATTGCTCACGGCGCAGAGGTTCAGGGAGAAGCACTCAGACAGCGTGAAGTGAGGCTGATGGAAGCGATGGAGACTGACATAGTATATACTGAGCCCGCTATCATGGAAACCGCATGCAACTACATCACAGCCTGGCAACCGACACGCTTGCATGCGCTTGTGGATTTAACCGATGCGGTTGTGCTCGATGTGGGCGCCGGCACCGGCCGTTTGACGTTTGAAGCAGCCCGTACCGCTAAACATGTGTATGCAAGCGAACCCGTCGATCGGCTACGTGAACACATGCGCGATCGCATCCAACGCGAAGCATGGACCAACATCACCGTGCTTGATGGTGTGGTGGCATGGCTACCATACGAAGATAACACGTTTGATGTCGTCTTGTCCGGTCACGTCATCGGTGATGACTTTGAAACAGAAGTCGCCGAGTTAAAGCGCGTAACCAAACCAGGGGGACGCGTTGTGGTTTGCAATGGCGATGACGATATCATGCGCACGAAGCCTGAAGACGGGTTTATCCGGTGTGGGTTCACACCATACGTCCACGACACCAAAGTGGGCGGCAGGGTGTACAATTACGCGCTCACGGTCATGTGATGTGGCATGACCAAGATGACTCTGTGCTATAATGTATAGAAACAACTCCCACACGAAAGCAAGGTGAGAAGATGCTGCACATTCCAATCTTTTTAATCATCATTCCCGTGGTGTCGGCGATCGTCATCTACATCGTGAAAAACAAACACGTCAACTATCTGGCGCTCGTTGCCCAAGCGGTGATGACCGTGCTAGCGATTGTGTATTTTCACCATTTTTATCAAGACGGTGCTTTCCAACCACAAACCTTCATCATTGGGCTTTGGGATGATGTGGGGATCCCGATTCGCACGGATGGATTGAGCATGTCGTTTGTCTTTTTGACCTTGTTTAGTTGGTGGATGGTGTTGCTCTATACATTCAACACCAAAGAAACCGACCACGATTTTGTCTTCTTTATGCTCTTTTTGCAAGGGGTTTTCCTCGGCCTTTTGCAGACAAACGACCTGTTCAACATGTTTGTCTTCGTCGAACTGACGACCATCATCGTCACGATTTTGGTCGCCTTCAACAAAACCCCCAAATCGTTTCGCGCCGGGCTTTATTACTTGTTGATTAACACGAGCGGTGTGCTCGCCTTTCTCATCGGCATCATTTTCCTTTACTTCACCTTCGGCACCATCAACATCAGCGTCATCACCGCTGAGATGCTTGCGGTTGCGCCGACCACGGCCATGCGCTTCACCTACGTGCTGCTGATGGCGGGCATCAGCGTCAAGGCGGCACTTTTCCCTGTGTTTACCTGGCTTCCTAAAGCCCATGGCGCCGCTCGCGCCGGCATCAGCGCGCTGCTGAGTGGGTTGGTGGTGAAGGGGGGACTGTATCTCTTCATTCGCATTAATGCGATGTTTGCCGAAGCGGGGTATCAGTACACAGACTTTTTCTTCGTCATTGGAGCTTTGACGGCCATCATCGGCATCGTGTTTGCGATTTCCCAAACCGACATCAAGCAAATGCTTGCGTACTCAACGGTTAGCCAAATCGGGTTAATTGTCGTGGGCCTTTCAAGCACCGACGCGCTGGTGTACAGCGGCGGGGTGCTCCATATTTTCAATCATGCCCTCTTCAAAGTGCTCCTCTTCATGGCTGCCGGCATGTTGATCAAGGTGTATCAGACGAAGTATGTCACTGACATGCGCGGGGTGATGCGATCGATGCCCTTGCTTGGCATCGCAATGTTGTTTGCGATGCTTTCAATCACGGGGGCGCCGATGTTTAACGGTTTCATCAGCAAATCCGTGATTATGTACGGCTTCGACACCACCGATTTACGCTACTGGGTGTTGTTTGTCGCCAACATCGGAACGGCCACGTTGTTTGTGAAGATGAGTCAGATCTTTTTCGGCCCTAAGACCTTCTCGCTACGGTTTCACAATAAGCTTCAAGACGCCACGTTAATCGTGCTGTCGGTCATGCTGATTGTGTTTGGCAACTTTTACATCACCATCGGCCAAGGCTTTTTTGGCGCCGATTTTAGTGACATCACGTTGACCCTTGCCAAGGCCCTTGAATACATTATCATCCTCGGAGTTGCGTATTTGCTCTATCGTTTCCTTGTGCGGCCTGATGGTCAGCTTGTGCGACGATTACGACACTTCACCTTGTCGTTTGAAGTGGCGAATTACTTGTTTGTGACTTATTTGCTTGTTATGATGCTTTACTTTGTCGTCTGGCTCTAAAGAAAGGATGATGTGTGTGAAAGCCCGTTATGTGATGGCCATCGATCAAGGCACGACCAGCTCACGCGCCATATTGTTCACCCAAGACGGCCTTGTGAAGGGCGTTGCTCAACGCGAGTTCGAACAGATTTTTCCTAAACCCGGCTGGGTCGAACACGATCCCAATGACATTTTGGTGTCGGTCCTCGGAGTGATGACCGAAGTGCTCACCAAACATGATGTCTCTGCCTCACAAATCGCCGCCATCGGCATCACCAACCAACGTGAGACCACGGTTGTGTGGGACAAACACACCGGTCGCCCAATCCACAATGCCATCGTCTGGCAATCCCGTCAGACCGCGCCGATGTGCGAACGCATGAAAGCGGCCGGTCATGAACCCCTCATTAAAGCAAAGACCGGCCTCGTGCTTGATGCGTACTTTTCGGCCACGAAAATCCGTTGGATTCTCGATCGCGTCGAAGGCGCGCAAACGAGGGCTGATAAAGGTGATTTGTTGTTTGGCACCATCGATGCGTGGCTGGTGTGGAATTTATCGGGTAGAGCAGTGCACGTCACCGATTATTCCAACGCCTCAAGAACGTTGCTTTTCAACATTCATACCTTAGCGTGGGACGCCGATTTGTTGAACATGTTCAACGTGCCTAGGACCATGCTTCCTGAGGTGAAACCTTCATCACACGTGTATGCTCACACCGCTAAAAAACACTTTTTCGGTGAAAGCGTGCCCATCGCTGGCATTGCCGGCGATCAACAAGCAGCCCTGTTTGGCCAAGCGTGTTTTGAACCGGGCATGGCAAAAAACACCTACGGCACAGGCTGTTTCGTGCTGATGCATACTGGTGAGAAAGCGGTGTCATCCGACAAGGGGCTCTTGACGACCATCGCCTGGGGCATCGACGGCAAGATCGAATACGCCCTTGAAGGCAGCATATTCGTTGCCGGCAGCGCAGTGCAATGGTTGCGCGATCAACTCCACGTCATTCAAACCGCCGCTGAGACCGAAACGCTCGCTCAAAGTCTCGGATCCAATGAAGGCGTGTACGTGGTTCCAGCGTTTGTCGGTTTAGGCGCACCGCATTGGGACAGCGACGCGCGCGGGGCTATCTTTGGTATCACCCGCGGCACCACCAAGGCGATGATTGCGCGGGCTGTGCTGGAAGCGATTGCGTATCAAAGTTTGGATGTGATCGACACCATGCACGCCGAAGCTGGCGTCGCCCTTAAAAAACTTCGCGTCGATGGTGGCGCTGTTGAAAACGACTTTCTGATGCGTTTTCAAAGCGACATTCTCAACACCATCGTCGAACGCCCCGTCGTCGGTGAAACGACCGCGCTCGGGGCGGCGTATTTGGCGGGACTGGCTGTCGGATTTTGGCAAGATCGGCATGATATTTCCGACCGATGGGCCGTGCAAAAACGATTCACACCATCCATGGACGAGGACACGCGCATGCGCCTTATTGACGGATGGCGAACTGCCCTCAAGGCAACCAGAGCTTTTAAGCCCGCGCGGGATGACAACGAATAAACCGACGTAAATTATAAAAAACACCTCGGAATCTGAGGTGTTTTTGGTATAATGGGCGTGACATACGTACGAGGTGTTGACAATGAAGCAACTTTACAGCGCCCTCAGAGGGCGGATGATGATGCCGACGATTTTTGTGGTGTTGTTTGGCATGACGTTCATGTTCGATACGTTGGACAACATTGCCCGTGGCTACGTGGCGATTTTACAAAGCCCAAGCGTCTTAATTAGCGATTATTTATATATTGGTGGGCTAGGGGCGACGCTTTTTAATGTCTCGACAATCATGTTGATTAACATCATCATGTTGCATCGCTTAAAGTTGAAAATGTCGGGACCGATTTTTGCCGGGCTTTTAACGATTGCTGGGTTTTCGTTTTTCGGTAAAAATATCTTTAACACCATCCCGATTTACGTGGGCATCTATTTATACGCAAGGCACCAAAAACTTGAGTTCAAGGACTTCATCATCGTGGTGTTATTTTCAACCGGGATATCGCCGATTGTCAGCTTCATGATTTTCGGCACCGGGTGGGCCTTGTATATCAGTGTCCCAGCCGGCATCGCCGCTGGGCTTGTGACCGGTTTTGTGTTGCCTGCAATCAGCGCCAACACGATCCGCTTCCACAAAGGTTATAACCTCTACAACATCGGTTTTGCGATGGGCATCTTGTCGATGCTGTACGCGGCAATGCTGACGACGTTGTTCAAGTTTAATCTATTCATTTTTGATGATACCACCAGCGAAGCTTTTCATCATGAACTACTGATTTTGACGATTGTGATGTCGTTGCTCTTTATCGGTGGCGGTCTGATGGAAAACAAGCGTGCCTTTTTAAAGTACCCGCTCATCCTTAAGCGTTCCGGACGGCTGGTGTCCGATTTTATCCGCGATGCCGGAAGAGACATCAGCATGATTAACGTCGGTGTGATGGGGCTTATCAGCGTTGTGTTCATCACCGCGCTTGGCATCGAAATCAACGGCGCCGTCATGGGTGGAATTCTCACTGTCATGGGTTTTGGCGCCTTCGGTAAACACCCCGTAAACAGCATTCCCGTGATGATTGGCGCGAGCGTGTGGTTCTTGCTTTACCCGCTCATCTACAATGAACCTGCTGGTGTCGGGCTAGCGATTGCGGTCTTATTTGTGACGGCCATTGCGCCAATTGCCGGGCGCTTTGGGGTGTTGCTCGGTATTTTTGCGGGGTTTGTGCACATTGTGTTGACCCCTTTTACCTACGAGTTCCAAGGCGGGTTCGACCTTTACAACAACGGCTTCGCGGCTGGCTTTGTCGCCGCGCTCTTGGTTCCTGTGTTCGAGTTCATTCGTAAAGAAAAAGTGACAGAGGAGGAAACATAATGGCCAACACAAAACATGAAATTCGCATCGTGACCAAAATTGTGCATGAACTCACTCAATATTTCTTGGTTCATGGACACAAGCGTGTCACGATTGAGACAGTGCTCGAAGACAAGGTCACCTATTTTCACATCACCATTCCTAAACGGATTAACAATGAGGTGCTCGAAACGATGCAGGCGAAACTATCGCGTAAACGAGAGCTCGAGGTTGAAACCTACGGGTTTGAGCTGGTGGGAGACATTGATGCCAAAAGCGAACTTGAAATCGTTGGCGTCTTGATTGATGAGATGGCCTATACGCGTCGTGACGATGAGACGGTCATCACCTTGTCACGCACCAGCATGTACCGTCAATCATGAACACCAAACGCATTGTCCGTACGCTCGGACTTTTCGTGCTTGTGTTTGCCGCTTTGGCAGTCATGGCCATTGCTTATTTGATGCGGCACCAGGATGCCGTGCTCGATGAAACGATTCGACCGATTGCGTTTTCTGACCTTGCCGATGGGGTGTACACAGGACACTATGAGCGCGGACGATTTTCAAACACCCTTGAAATTACCATTGAAAGCGGCCACGTCACAAACGTGCGGGTCGTTGATGACATGTGGCTTCGCGACGAGGCAAAACGCGATTTATTGTTTTACAGGGTCATGCAAGCAGATGGGCTTCCCGTCGATGCCATCAGCGAAGCGACGGTGACGTCAATGGCGTACATGAAAGCCATTGAGGACGCCCTCACCGATGACTAAAACCTCTTGACCTAGCGGTTCAAGAGGTTTTCTTTGGCTTTATCTGTGGTTTTAAAATGCATCTTTGCCACGTTGTTAAGTGCGGCCAAACCATGTGTTTCGATAAATCGACTCGCGGCTTCATCAACGGCTTTTGACGCCCCCTTTGGCAGCGTCATGGCATAGGTTTGACTCAGCGCCTCAAGGCTGCTTAAAAACCGGTATCGTGCGATGACGCTGGCCACCGCCACGCTCGCATAATGCGATTCTGCCTTGGTTTTGAAAATGTCAGGGATAGGGGCGTCTTTGAAGTCGCGGACATAGCGTGCGTAGTGGGTGGCGTCGCAAAACTGATCGACGACAATCGGCGCGTCGTGCTTCACGCGTAATCGCAGTTTCTTATGCGTTTGAGCATGCAAGAAAGCTTTGAGTTTATGGGCATTGAAACCGCGATTGGTTTGCGTGTTATAGGTTGCTGGGTCCAACACGACGAGCGAATATGGAATCTGCTTAATCAACGTCGGTGCCATCCGCTTCACGGCTTCGTCGGTCAGCGATTTAGAGTCGCGCACGCCCAACCGTTCTAGCAGCGCTTCATCGGCAGGCGTGACGTAAGCACAGGCCACCACAAGCGGACCAAAATAATCGCCAACACCGGTTTCGTCGCTACCGTAGGATCGAAGGTAGAAGTTTTTGGGCTTGGCTTGACCATCCGCGGGATGCGCAAGGTTAAATGCATCGGCGAAGAATGCCGCCTCACGCATTGCATTCGCTCCTTGAAAAAGCACCGTGCCGTTTGTGTACACGGTGACAATTAGGTGCGGTCGCTTAATGCGCGTGTGCACGTTAGCCTCATCGCTTGGCCTCGGGGTATGGGCGTAGTGTTCCACGAGAGCCTTTATCTGTTCGGGTCGCATTGTTAAGGTCGCTTGCATGGAATCACATCCTTCGGATGTATTTTAGCACGAAATGGTGTAAAATAGTAGCGACAGGAGTGACTGCCATGGCTTTTGACATCAAGACCTTAGAATTTGATAAGATTGTTCAAAAAATGAAACCGTACGCGCAAACGACGCTTGGGAAAGCCAAACTTGACGCGCTTCAACCATCGACAGATGCCAACGAGGTTGTACGCATGCTTGAGGAGACTGACGAAGCGCGTCGTTTTGTGGTCGAAGGGCTCGATCCGTCCTTCGGCGGTGTTAACGATTTGTCAGATTCACTTAAGCGCGCCCGCATTGAAGGGGGGCTCGCCGTTCATGAACTTGTTCAGGTGCACAACCACGTGCGCGCAACCGCACGCATTAAACGCGAGATGACACGCCTCAGTGAACGCGAAGAAACCACCATTGACATTGAAGTTTATGCAGACGAACTGGTTGTTTGTAAGTCGCTGGGTGAAGCCATTCATGCAGCCATTGATGACGCGGGTGAGGTGCGCGATTCGGCGTCGAGTGACCTGGCCACAATCCGCCGCCACATCGACACCACCGAACGTAAAATTAAAACGACACTTGATCAGGTGCTCAAAAAAGAGGCTAAACGCCTGACCGATCAGATCGTCACGATTCGTCATAACCGCTACGTCATCCCCGTGAAACCGGGAGAGAAAAACAACGTCAGAGGCACCGTGTTGGATTATTCATCAAGCGGTGAGACGGCCTATATCGAACCGGAGGCTATCCGGGAGTTGACCAGCAAAAAAGAGCGCCTTGAAGCCGATGAACGTCAAGAAATCGAACGCATCTTGTTCGTGTTGACGCTCGATGTGAAGGATCATGCCGACACGCTTGAAGCTAACCTCGGCTTGCTCGGGCACTTGGACATGTTGTTTGCGAAAGGCGCGTATGCGCACGCCACCGAGTCGACCAAACCGACCCTCAGTAAGCGATTGCACCTCATCAAGGCACGCCACCCGCTTATCCCTAAAGAAGAAGTCGTGGCCAACACCATCACGTTTGACGAAGACATTAACACCATCATTGTGACGGGGTCCAACACCGGCGGGAAAACGGTCGCTCTCAAAACCGTCGGCTTGTTGTCGATGATGGCGCAAAGCGGTTTGCTACTTCCGGCCTTGCCGGGTAGCGAAACGCGATGTTTCACACAAATCCGCGCCGACATTGGCGATGAACAAAGCATCGAACAGTCCCTCTCCACCTTTTCATCGCACATGAAAAACATTGTTTCGATGTTGAACAGTCTCAAATCCGGCGGACTGATTTTGCTTGACGAACTCGGTGGTGGCACCGATCCAAGCGAAGGCGCAAGCTTGGCTATGAGCATTCTCGAGTATCTCTCGGATAAGGATGTGCACGTCATTGCCACGACCCATTACCCTGAACTCAAAGCATACGCTTACACCAAACCCTCAATGGTCAATGCCAGCGTGGAATTTGATGAAAAGACCCTCCAACCGACATACCGGTTGTTGATGCGGACACCTGGGGAGTCGCACGCATTGTTAATTGCTTCTAGGTTAGGGATTGATAGATGCATCGTCGATCATGCTAAAAAACATGTGTTGACACAGAAGACCGAAGTGAGTGAATTAATCGACAACCTAAAACGTGAAAGCAAAAAACTAGATGCCTTGCTCGGTGAGTATGAAAACCTTACGAAATCGCTCGAACAAGAAAAACGTGAACTCAGCGAACGCAAACGGGCGCTTCAAGCAGAAAAAGAAGCCATCAAAGAGCGCTTGACACGTGAAAACCAACGAGAGATGGAAGCCTTTGAACGCGATGCCAATGCGCTTATCGACGAACTTCAAGCAATGAAAACACATGCGTTTAAAGCCCATGAACTTGCTGAGGCAAAACATAAGCTCAAGTCGCTTCGTCCCGAAACGTCGGGGACGGAGATTTCAACCACGAAAGGTCACCGCTACCAAAGCGGTGATCGCGTCTATTTGTTGAAGTTCAACCGGCATGGTGAGCTTTTGAAGAAGCAAAAAGATGGTCGATGGCGAGTTCGCATGGGACGGTTAGAAAGCGTGATTGATGAAGACGCGTTTGAATACACAGAACAAGCGCCGAAACAAAAACCCGACCCAGCCCCCGAAAAGCCCTCCGTGAGTAAGCGCGTTCCTAGCGAGCTTGATCTGCGTGGCATGCGTGTGCACGAGGCAAAAGAAGCACTTGAAAAGTACCTTGATGATTGCTTGGTTGCCGACATGCCGTTTGCGAGCGTGATTCACGGGTATGGGACGCTTGCGTTACGCAAGATGGTGAAAGAGATCGTCTCGACGCACCCCGGCGTGAGCGAAGCCCGTGATGGGAAAGGAAACGAGGGTGGACAAGGCGTGACCGTGGTGTATTTTTCGTAGACAAACCATTAAGCGTTCCGTTTGTAAAAGTGTACAAACACGTGTATAATAAGCGTGTAAATTAAGAAGGAGGAATGGACCATGGCAGAAGTCGTATACGCTGATAACTCAAACCTTGAAGAAATCATCCAAGACCAACCGCTTGTGCTTCTCGATTTTTACGCCGACTGGTGCGGACCGTGTAAAATGATTGGGCCCGTGCTTGAACAAGTTGCCGAAGAAAACACTGACATTAAAGTGGTTAAAGTCAACGTTGATGAAAACATCTCACTTGCACAACAATACGGCGTGCAAGGCATTCCGGCTCTTTTTGTCCTTAAAGACGGAGAAGTCGTCGCACAAAAAGCAGGCTTTATGCCCAAAGACGCGCTTGTCAACTGGGTAAAAAGCACCTAAGCATCTTAACCGTAACACCCGCTGAAAAGATATGCATTCGTTTGCATATCTTTTTGTCTGTTTGTGTGCGAAGTAGTGTATAATGGGTGTGGTGAGGCCAATGAACGGAATTCTAGTCATCAACAAACCCACGGGCATCAGCAGCCACGATTGTGTCAACATTGTCCGCCGGGCCATGAACACGAAAAAAGTCGGCCATGCCGGCACGTTAGACGTAGAAGCAAGTGGTGTGCTTGTGCTTGGTATCAACAAAGGCACAAAACTGCTTAATTACCTAAACCAAGACGACAAAACCTATCGGTTTGACGTCGTCTTTGGTGTGACAACCGACACCTTAGACCACGCAGGCACCATCATCGATGAACAGCCCTTGCAAAGCGAACCCGACATCGACGCCGTGCTTCCTTCGTTTATCGGCAAGTACAGGCAAACTCCGCCGAATTATTCCGCGGTCAAAGTCAGTGGAAAGAAACTGTATGAATACGCTCGAGAAGGCAAGCCCGTGCCTACGGTCGACCCGCGGGAACTTACCGTGCATGAACTGTACCGGACCACACCGGTATCGATGACTGACAACCGTGCATATTGCAGCTTTCACCTGCGTGCCAGTAAAGGCATCTACGTGCGTCAACTTGCCAGCGACCTTGCGGCCAAACTTGGAACCGTCGCCCACACCAGCGCCATCCATCGCATCGGTGCCGGCGATTTCACGATTAACGAAGCCATCAATCTTGATCATGTCAACGCCAACACCTCAGTGATGACCCTTTCTGATGCGCTTCGTTCGATGCCGTACCGCACCGTCAGCGGCGATGAGTTATTTAAAGCGAAACACGGACAACCGCTTTACTTTTCTGGTGAAGCCACGCAGTTGAAAATCCTTGATGAACGTGGTAAACTGGTGGCGATTTACGAGCAAAAAGATACAGACTACCGCGCCAAGAACGTCTTTGCGTGAGAAAACGAGGGACGCGCATGAACATCATTCCACTCAACGGCAACATCATCGAACCGAACACCGTCGCGGCGATCGGTTTCTTCGACGGTGTCCACCTCGCGCACGAGACACTGATTAAAACCATGAAGGCTTACGCTAAAACACACGACATGAAAACCGCCCTCATCACCTTTGATGTGCATCCCAAAGCGGTGCTTTTCGATCTCACCTATCATTACATTACGCCGCTTGAAAAAAAACTTTCGCTTATCGGTACCCACGACATCGACACGCTTTACCTCATTGAGTTCGACAAAGCCATCGCCAGCATGAAACCCGATGCCTTCATCAATCGCTATCTCGCAAACCTTGCGGTCATTGTTTGCGGCTTTGATTTTCGCTTTGGCCACCGCGGGCAAGGCACCGTCGGAACGCTTAAAAACCATCCTGAAATTAAAACCATCATCGTCGACGAGTTGACACACGACGGCTATAAGATAGGGTCAACGCACATACGCGATCTCATCATGGCCGGACGCGTTGATGAAGTTAAAGAAACTTTAGGCCGTCATCACACGGTGGCCGGACGCGTCGTTGAAGGTGCGAAGAAGGGACGGGAAATCGGCTACCCCACAGCGAATATTGTTACCGGTGATTACCTCATTCCTAAACAAGGCGTTTATGCTTCCTTTACACGATATCACGATTCGTGGTACCCATCGATGAGCACCGTCGGCCACAACCCCACCTTAAACAAACGGGCTGATTTGAGCGTCGAGAGTTATTTGTTCGACTTTGATAAAACCATCTACGGTGAGACCATTGAAATCGCCTTCGTCGAGCGATTACGCAACGAAATCGCCTTTGACTCGCCACAAGCGCTTATCGACCAAATTAAGCGCGATGAACGCCAAACCGCCACGCTTCTCAAAAACAAGGATTTTCCCTTGCATTGAGTGGTGTTTGTGCTATAATAAATATCGCGCCCGCATCTTGGTGTCTCGTCGCTCCCGACGACCACGAGGATACGGGGGACAAAAACACATACGGGAGGTAAACCATGGCTTTGACCAAAGAACAAAAACAAGCGCTCGTCGAAGAATACCGCATCAAAGACGGCGACACTGGATCACCGGAAGTGCAAATCGCGATCCTCACACACGAGATTCGTGAACTCAATGCGCACTTGAAAGTCCACAAACACGACTATCATTCGCAACGCGGCATGATGAAAAAAGTTGGACACCGTCGCAATTTGATGAAGTATTTGGTAAAAGAAGATGTCGAACGCTACCAAAAACTGATCAAAAGGCTTGGACTTCGTCGATAAAATAAGCGCTAAGGCGCTTATTTTTTTCGTTTAAATGCCTTTTCATCACGCGAGCGATGGCGTATAATGAAACGAGAAAGAGGTGGGTTTATGAACGCAAGCGAACGACGCATCAAAACCTTAATCAACCTGGGCATCGTCGCCGCCGTGCTCCTTATTGTGTTGCTTATCAGGGAACTCGCCGGTGGCTTAGTGGCGCAGTTTTGGACGGCATTCATGGCGATTTTACTGCCGTTTTCGATCGCGCTCTTTATCAGTTACTTAATCGCGCCGGTGTTTAAGCTGTTGGAACGCCATTTGAAGTTCAAGTTCCGATTAATCAACACCATTATCGTGTTTATTGGTGTGGGGTTTTTATTGGTGTTGTTTGGCCGCTTCGCCGGGACGTTGATTTACACGCAAGGCGTTGCGTTTATTGAAAACGACTGGCCAAGGGTGGTTTCGTACTTTGACGATGTGTTTTCTGAGGACTCATCGCTTCGCGCCCTGTACGCATGGCTGACGGAGTACGTCCAAATCGGTGAGGGCGAAAAAATCACCATCGATCTCATCTCAATCTTTCAAAGTTTGACGACGATTGTGATCACCATCGTGCTGGTGCCGGTGTTTTTGTTTTTTATCCTGAACGATAAAGACCGCATTTACGAAAGCTTAATCGGGCTTGTTCCCAAGCGTTATCGCGATGATGCGATTGAACTTTCTACCCGCGCCAACAAAGTCGTCACCGAGTACTTTAACGGCCGCTTCATCACGATGTTTGTGATGGCAATTTTCTTCACGTTGTTGTTGCTGGTGCTCGGCTTTCGCGAGCGTGCCATTTTGTTCGGGTTTATGCTCGGGTTTTTCGATATTGTGCCTTACGTTGGACCGTTCATCGCCATCATTTTACCGGTGTTGTGGAGTTTGACCGAAACCAGTCAACTGCCGTTTGGTGAACTCTCACCCTACATCATCTTAATCGCCGTCGTACTCGGTCAGATGATTCAAAACAACATTGCACAACCCTTAATTATGGGTAGGGAAACGAAGATTCATCCCTTGCTTGTGTTGAGTGCCTTTATCTTCTTTGCCTATGTGTTTGGCATCGTTGGACTCATTTTAGCGATTCCAATTACCGGCATGATTAAATCGACAGTCAACTACTATCACGAAAAACACGCACACCGCTTAGCCCTCAATGAGGCACAGCGCAAAAAAATACGGGAGGATACCACATGATACTGATTAAGAACGCTCAGCTTTACACCATGGATTCATTTAACGGCGAGCGGGGTTATGTCGCGTTGAAGAACGGAAAAATCGATGCCGTCGGCCAAGGAGAACCCGAAGGTTACACGGATTACCGCGTTATCGATGCCAAAGGAAAAATCGTCACACCCGGACTCGTCGACCCTCATTGCCATATTGGCGTGATGGAAGAGGGAATCCAGTTTGAGGGCAACGACACAAACGAGATGACCAACCCGGTCTACCCTGAACTTCGCGGGCTCGACAGTGTCTATCCGCATGATCGCGCGTTTGCGTACGCTGCCAAAAGCGGTGTCACAACGGTGGTGACCGGGCCGGGAAGCGCCAACGTTATCGGGGGCACCTTCACGGCAATCAAAACCGTCGGAAAAACCGTTGATGAGATGATGCTCAAAGAGGAAGTATGCATGAAAATGGCGCTTGGAGAAAACCCGAAGCGCGTCTATTCACAACAAAAAAAAGCGCCATCAACACGGATGGCCAGCGCCGCACTCATGCGTGAGTGGCTGCAAAGAGCAAAAGAGTATCGCGCGCAACTCAAAGCGCATGAAGCCGGCGAAGAAGGCGCAAACAAGCCAAATTTCGACATGAAACTCCACAGCCTGATGCGCGTGTTTGACGGCATGCTTGTGAAAATCCACGCTCACCGTAGCGACGACATCATGACTGCCATTCGCATCGCCAAGGAGTTTGACCTGAACGTCACCATCGATCACGCCACCGAAGCGTACTTGATTCCCGAAGCGGTCAAGGAAAGCGGTGTGCCCATCATCATTGGTCCAACGTTGGGGTATTCATCAAAATACGAATTGATTCATCGATCCTTTACGGCCGGCCGTGTCCTTGAACAGTTCGACATTGATTTTGCGCTGATGACCGACCATCCTGTGGTCACCGTCGACGTCACGATGGTCCATGCAGGGCTCTATGTCAAAGAGGGTCTGAGCCGACAAAAAGCGCTCGAAGCCGTCACCATCAACGCCGCACGCCTCAATGGCATTGACGATCGCGTCGGATCCCTGAGTCAAGGTAAAGACGCAGACGTCGTGATGTGGGACGGCGATCCGTTTGATCTCATGACGCGTCCGGCCCTGGTGGTGCTTGATGGTCGCGTTGTGCACGAGGTGAGTTAACCAGTGATATCAGACACCGCGTTTACGTTGCTAAACTCGTTTTGGCTTCCCTCATCCCCGGCCTGGGTCTACATTGCCATTTTCTTCGTCAAAATCATCGAAGTGGCCATGGCCATCGTTCGCATTGTGCTCATTACCAAGGGCGTGAAACTGCTCGGATCAATCATCGGCTTTTTCGAGGTTGTCATCTGGGTCATCCTTGCGGCCAGCGTGCTGACCAACATCACCACAGATCCTTATCAAGTCATCGTTTACGCCGCGGCTTTCTCACTCGGAAACTACCTTGGCAGCACCATCGAAAACAGGCTTGCCTTGGGCAGCGTCAGCATCCAAGCCATCGTCAAAAAAATCCATGGCAAACAACTGTCGAAAGAACTTCGCCAACTCGGCCTTGCCATCACCGCCGTGGATGCTTATGGACGAGACGATCGCAAAGAAATACTCTACATGCACGTCCCACGCCGCAACATCGACAAAACCATTGACCTGATAAAGTCTTTCCAAAAAGACGTCGTCATCAGCGTCAACGACATTCGCCCCATGTACGGTGGTCACGGCATCTTACGAAAATAATCAATCCGTCCAACGGCTCTGCGTTGGACGGGTTTTCATTCGGGTGGATGGATGGGAAAAAAAGAAAAATGCACACCGTGTGAGAAGCCGCTTGTGAAAAGCTATTACTATACATTAAGCGCTTAATATGTTATGATAATTAAATGTAGAAAAGATAAGAGAAGAGAGGAAAACAAATGTCAGAAGCCAAAATTTACACGATGGACTTCAACGGCCGTAATCTCAGCGTCGAAATCGGCGGTGTCGCCAAACAAGCGACCGCAGCCGCGATCATCCGTTACGATGATACCGCGGTGTTAAGCGTGACACAGGCATCAAGAAAACCTGTGGAACTCGATTTCTTCCCGCTGCACGTGATGTACACTGAGAAACTGTATGCGGCCGGGAAAATCCCGGGGGGATTTTTCAAACGAGAAGGGAAACCTTCAGATCAAGAGACGTTGACAGCGCGGCTAATCGACCGTCCGCTCCGCCCGTTGTTCCCGGACGGATTCCGTCATGACGTCCAAATCATCAACACCGTCTTATCAGGGAACTATGATCGCACACCGCCGATGACGGCGATGTTCGGAAGCAGTTTGACGCTCGCCTTGAGCCCGATGCCTTTCGATGGCCCGATTGCTGGTGTGCACGTCGGTCGCCTTGATGGAGAGTTCGTCCTCAACCCAACCGAAGAAGATCTCGAAAAATCGGACATCG
Organism: Candidatus Izemoplasma sp.; assembly: GCA_007132465.1. Taxonomy (GTDB): domain Bacteria; phylum Bacillota_I; class Bacilli_A; order Izemoplasmatales; family Izemoplasmataceae; genus SLQR01. The sequence goes on along the minus strand of SLOP01000024.1, from coordinate 62,022 downwards.
ACTTGATTGTGGCGGGCACCAAACACGCCATCAACATGGTTGAAGCCGGTGCCAAACAAGTGCCGGAAGCCGACATGCTCGATGCGATGCTTTTTGGGCATGAATGGATTAAGAAACTCGTCGCGTTCCAAGAAAACATCGTCGCCGAACTGGGACAAGAAAACATCGCCTTTGAGACACCGCAGCCAGATGAAACCCTCAAGCGTTTCATCGACGATGAAGCGCGTGAAAACCTTATTCAAGCGGCACGAGTCACGGATCGCGAAGAACGTTCCATAGCTTTTGAGGCGATCCACAATGTCATCGACGAAGGCCTTGAAAACAAGTACGGTGATCTCGACAAAGAAGATTTCAAAAAGAAACGCAAACAAGCCAAAACGTACATGGACGACATCGTCAAGGCCGAAGTGCGTCGCCGCATCGTCGAAGAGACAATCCGTCCCGACGGGCGCCCACTCACCGAAGTGCGCGCGCTTAAATCCGAAGTCGATTTATTCGAACTAACACACGGAAGCGCCATGTTCACCCGTGGCCAAACTCAGGCGCTATCGCTTACCACGCTCGGTGCCCGCGGTGAGTACCAAATCATCGATGGTCTAACCGAAGTGGAAAACAAACGCTTCATGTTGCATTATAACTTCCCTGCATATAGCGTCGGTGAAAACGGACGCTACGGTCCACCAGGTCGCCGCGAAATTGGTCATGGAGCCCTTGGTGAACGCGCCATCGCGCAAGTCATGCCCAATGAAGAGGACTTTCCTTACACGGTACGAGTGGTTTCGGAAATCCTTGAAAGCAACGGGTCCACGTCACAAGCATCCATCTGTGCCGCGTGCATGAGCTTGATGGCTGCCGGTGTGCCGCTCAAAGCACCGATTGCCGGCATTGCCATGGGCCTCATCAAAGACGGTGACACAAACCGTGTGCTCACCGACATTCAAGGACTCGAAGATCACCTTGGAGACATGGATTTCAAAGTGGCCGGTTCAAAAGCCGGCATTACCGCGTTGCAAATGGACATCAAAATTGATGGCTTAAGCCGCGAAATTCTTGAAGAAGCGCTTGAACAAGCTCGTGTGGCACGATTGAAAGTGCTTGATAACATGCTTGAAGCGATTCCTGAACCGCGTCCTGAAGTGTCGAAACATGCACCGAAGGTGAAAGTGATGGTCATCGATCCAGACAAAATCCGTGACGTCATCGGACCGGGTGGGAAAATCATTTCGAAAATCATCGATGAGTGCGACAACGTTAGCATCGACATCGAGCAAGACGGTCAAGTGACCATCATGCACACCGAGATGGACCCGATTAATTGCGCCATGAAACGCATCGAAGAGCTGGTCCGTGTCGCCGAAGTTGGCGAAATTTACGACGGTAAAGTCGTGCGCATCGAAAAGTTTGGATGCTTCATTGAACTGTGGAAAGGCACCGATGGATTGTGTCATATTTCGAAGCTCGCCCACGAACGTGTCAACCGCGTGGAAGATGTGGTGAAGCTCAACGATGTGGTTAAGGTCAAGGTCATCGGCATCGATGATCGCGGCCGCATTGATTTGTCACGCAAGGCCGTGCTTCCCCGTCCAGAAGGCATGCCTGAACAAGACGATAAACCAAGAGGAAACCCGCGACCCAGACCACCGCGTCGCGACAAAGACAAGAAATAGTTTGTAAACTACGTTTTTGACAATCGAGCTCGCCTTCGGGCGGGTTAGGAAAGTCCATGCTAGCACGGGCTGTGATGCCCGTAGTGATTGTGCTGACGGAAACCATAACGTCAGGCACCCGCAAGGGTGACGGCTGGGTAGGCGCCCTTCAGGGCGTTGGACCCTTTAAAAGTGCCACAGTGACGATGCCGAGGAGCAATCTTCGGAGTGGAACGGGTAAACCCCGCAAGCTAGAAACCCAAAACATGGTAGGGGCGCCCTTCAACGGGAAACGAACCGACGAAGGGGCGGTCATCGACCGCAGATAAATGATTGTCGCCTGAAAAGGCACAGAACATGGCTTATGAAAACGTGGTTTATCAAAGGCGCCTTCGGGCGCCTTTTCCTTTTCACTTTTCACGTTTGAGAATTGCATAAACGCCTGGGATAGTGTACAATAATCTACGGCGTTGAAAGGAAGATTCACATGGCCGACAAAGCACAAATCGACGCGCTTAAAGCGCGCCAACAGCGCATCAGAAATTTCTCCATCATCGCGCACATTGATCACGGCAAAAGCACCCTCGCTGATCGTATTTTGGAACACACCAAATCGATTACGGCACGAGAGATGCGCGAACAGATGCTGGACTCGATGGACCTCGAACGCGAACGCGGCATCACCATCAAACTGAACGCAGTGGAAATCAACCACGTTCACAGCGATGGCAACGCCTACGTATTTCATTTGATCGATACACCGGGGCACGTCGATTTCACCTATGAAGTTTCCCGAAGCCTCGCCGCCTGCGAAGGCGCGCTTTTGGTTGTGGACGCCGCCCAGGGGATTGAAGCACAAACCTTAGCCAACGTCTACCTCGCCATAGACAATAACCTCGAAATCATTCCCGTCATCAATAAAATTGACCTTCCCGCCGCCGACGTCGAGAAAGTCCGTAAGGACATCGAAGACGTCATCGGGCTTGACGCCTCCCACGCGGTTTTGACAAGCGCCAAAGAAGGCATCGGCATCGAGGAAATCATCAACCGACTCGTCACCGACATTCCTGCCCCTAAAGGCGACGTGGATAAACCACTTAAGGCGCTTATATTCGATTCGTTTTACGACCCCTATCGCGGCATCGTGCCTTCCATCCGTATCGTAGATGGCACCGTTGAAAAAGGTGACATTATCAAAATTATGTCAACAGGTAAAACCTTTGAAGTGGTGGAAGTCGGGGTGATGACTCCCAAACAAACCCCGCGTGCTGCCTTAGGACCCGGCGACGTCGGCTACCTTACCGCGTCAATTAAGAACGCCTCAGACGTTCGCGTCGGCGATACCATCACCTTAAAAAAGAAGGCAGCCGACGCACCACTCCCCGGGTATCGTCCGCTTAGTCCAATGGTGTATTGCGGGTTATTTCCGATTGATTCAAACGACTACAATGACCTACGTGAAGCGCTCGAACGACTGAAACTGAACGATGCGAGCCTCATCTACGAACCGGAAACGTCTCAAGCCCTTGGGTTTGGGTTCCGCACCGGGTTTTTAGGGATGTTGCACATGGAGATCATCCAAGAACGCATTGAACGCGAGTTTAAGATTGACTTAATCGCCACCGCACCCAGCGTCGTGTATCACGTGCATCAAACCGATGGCACGATGAAGAAAATCGACAACCCGTCGCTGATGCCGGAAACCCAACACATCGACCGCATCGAAGAGCCGTTCGTTGAAGCGACCTTATTGACGCCCAAGGATTACGTGGGCAACATCATGGAACTGTGCCAAAGCAAACGCGGCCGGTTCCAAACCATGAAATACTTAGGCGACGCACGCGTCCAACTCATCTATCATATGCCGCTGTTAGAAATTGTGTATGATTTCTTTGATAAACTGAAATCACAAAGCAAAGGCTACGCGTCACTCGATTATGAGTTTCACAGTTATCAAGCCAGTAAACTGGTAAAGATGGACATCTTAATCAACGGCCATTCGGTCGACGCGCTGTCGACGATTGTGCACCGTGAGTTTGCTTATCGTCGCGGCAAAGCCATCACTGAAAAACTGAAAGACTTAATCCCGAGGCACATGTTTGAAGTGCCTGTCCAAGCCGCAATCCACAATAAAATCATCGCGCGAAGCACCATCCGTGCGATGCGAAAAAACGTCCTTGCCAAATGTTATGGCGGCGACGTGAGCCGCAAGAAGAAACTGCTTGAAAAACAAAAAGAAGGCAAAAAGCGCATGAAAAGCGTCGGCAACGTTGACGTGCCCCAAGAAGCGTTTTTGACCGTGCTTTCTCTTGACGATTAATCATGGCATCCCGCCTAGGGGTGCCTTTTCGCACGACAAGAAACGGTTGTATGATACAATGAAGGCGGGTGATGGCATGAAAGGCATCTACGTTCACATCCCGTTTTGTCGCGTAATTTGTACGTACTGTGATTTCATCAAAGAGGTCGCCAAACCCAAAAGACATCGCCGCTACGTCGAGGCGCTCTGTCGTGAAATCGCCATGGCGGCCGATCGACTCAACGGCGCGACCACCCTTTACCTTGGCGGTGGCACACCATCGCTTTTAGACGATGACGACCTTCGTTTGATATTTGATGCCATCGCCGAGGTCATCCTTCCTGCGAGTTTGCAAGAAGTCACCATTGAAGCCAACCCCGAAGACATCACCGAAGCTAAGGCAGCGCTCTTTAAGCGCTTGGGCATCAATCGCGTCTCACTGGGTGTTCAAACCTTCCATCCTGACGCGCTTCGCTTTTTGCGTCGTACCCATGAACCCGCCGACGTTTTCCAGGCCGTTTTGCGTTTGCAAACAGCCGGCATCATGAACATTAACCTCGATCTAATCTTTGCGCTTCCCAATCAGACCATGGCGGAACTCCGCCACGACCTTGATGAGATTGTGCGTCTCGACCCAACCCACGTCTCTGCTTATAGCCTCATTGTTGAAGAAGGAACACGTCTGAAGACGTTGATTGATCAAGGCGAGGTGACGCCAGCCGATGAAGACACCGAAGCCGACATGTTCAACGCAGTCATCGACACCTTGACAACCCATGGATACACCCATTATGAAATCAGCAACTTCGCCAAACCAAGTTGCGAATCGGCCCATAACCGCATGTATTGGGAAAACCGTGAGTACGTCGGTCTCGGCGTGGGTGCGCATGGACACGAAGGCAATCGCCGTCTCCTCAACACACCGCGGGTAAAAGATTACCTGGAACGCTTGGAAAACCACACGAGTCCGGTGGTCGCTGACGATCCTGATGAGGGGATTAAAGACACGTTAATCATGGGCCTTCGTCTCCGTGAGGGTGTATCGCTAAAAACCATGCATACACGGCATGGCGTCGATGTTTTCACACACTACCCGGCGCTTGAAAAAGCCCGCGACAACGGATTGATTGAAGTGGTGAAGGGAAACCTTCGTCTAACCCATAAAGGCATGCTACTCGGCAACGAAGTCTTCATGATTTTTTGAGGTGGGCCATGTTAAGTAGGTTGTTAAAAGAGTACGAGTATGAACTCAAAGCCTCACACGCGCTCTCGAAGAATTCTGTGAGCGCCTACATGAGCGATCTTTCGGCTTACGTCAACTACTTAGAAGCGCGAGGCATTGACGGCCCCGAGCACATCACCAAAGACCACGTGCATAATTACTTAATGACGTTACGAAAAAAACATGTTGCGGCCTCAAGCGTCAATCGAAAACTGAGTGCATTGAACAAGTTCCATCAGTTTTTGTTGGAAGAAAAGCTGGTCAACGACAACATCATCCTCGCCATCAGACGACCAAAACGCGCCAAAAAACTACCTGCCGTGCTGAGCGTGGAAGAAATAGAGGCATTGCTCGATGCTGCCCAAGGTGATTCACCGTTGGCGCGTCGCAACGTCGCGATGGTTGAACTGCTTTATGGCTCAGGGCTGCGAATCGGCGAACTCATCGCTTTACAGATTGATGATCTTCACATTAACATGGGGTTCATTAACGTCACCGGCAAAGGTGGTGCTGAGCGTATTGTACCCATTGGAAGCGAGGCTGCATCCGCGCTCAAACGCTACCTCGAAGCCGCCCGACCAACCTTGCTTAAAGCCCCAACACCGTATGTGTTTTTAAACCGTCATGGACGGCCCATTGGCCGCGTCGGTTTTTACAAAATTCTCAAAGCGACAGCCGCCGATGCAGGCATCGACAAAGACGTGAGCCCGCATACGCTTAGGCATAGCTTTGCCACACACTTGCTGGAAAACGGCGTCGACCTTCGCTACGTGCAAGAGATGCTGGGTCACCAGGATGTCTCAACCACAGAAATCTACACACACATCAACCGTAAACAACTGATTGCCGTGTACGATGCCTACCACCCACACGCGAAAAACAAGGAGTGATTATCATGTACGAACGCATCTTTCTCGTTGTCATCGACAGCGTCGGTGTCGGTGAGATGCCAGACGCAGCCGAGTATGGCGATGTCGGCGCTAACACCATCAAAAACCTGGCTGAAGCCACCGGTGGTATCGCTCTGCCGACGATGGAAAAACTCGGGTATGGAAATTTGACGGAGATTCAAGGCGTTAGCCCCATGAAAAAACCGCTCGGTTACTATGGAAAAATGGCAGAACTAAGCGTTGGAAAAGACACGATGACCGGCCATTGGGAACTGATGGGGTTGCGCGTTACCGAGCCCTTCCAAACCTTCACCGAAACAGGGTTTCCCGATTCATTAATCGATGAGCTGGCCCGCCGAACCGGCCGAAACATCGTTGGCAACAAAGCCTCAAGCGGCACCGTCATCCTTGATGAACTGGGCGAGCATCAGCTAAAAACCGGGGATTTGATTGTCTACACAAGCGCCGACAGCGTGTTGCAGATTGCGGGACACGAAGACAAAGTTGGGTTGGACGCTCTTTATGAGGCGTGTGAAATCGCGCGCGAACTGACGTTGGATGAAAAGTATAAGGTTGGTCGTGTCATTGCCCGTCCGTTTATCGGCGATAAGCAAGGTGCTTTTGAGCGGACATCAAACCGGCGAGACTACGCGTTGAAGCCCTTTGCGAAGACCACGCTCGATTACCTTAAAGAAAGCGGGAAAGACGTCATCGCCTTTGGGAAAATCAACGATATCTACGACGGCGAAGGCATCACCGAAAGCCACAAGCAAAAAAACAACGACGAAGGCATGAACAATGTCATCGCCTACGCACACAAACCGTTTACCGGTTTAGCGTTTTTGAACCTTGTGGATTTCGACGCCCTCTACGGGCATCGTCGTGACCCAGAAGGCTACAAAAAAGCGCTCGAAGCCTTCGATCGACAACTCGCCGATCTGATTGATCTTATTGGTGAACGCGATTTGCTGATGGTGACCGCCGACCACGGTAACGATCCAACGCACACCGGCACCGACCACACGCGCGAATACGTGCCATTGCTCGTCTACAATCCACGACTGAAAGGCGGCGCGCTTGCGACGCGCTCGTCGTTTGCCGACATCGGTGCCACGATTTCCGAAAATTTCAATGTCCCCACCACCGACGTCGGTAGCAGTTTCCTTAAACACTTGAAATAACAAAAGCCATCCGGACCACTCCGGATGGCTTTTTGATTGTGCAAGCCACGCACGAAACACGGTGCCTTTTGCCCCATGGAAGCAGCCTGTGTATCCTGAAAGACAACGCTTTAACCAGCGCCTAGACTCCTGGTCACACAGCCGTGGAGTTCACGTCGCCGACCGTGCCTAAGACAACAAAGGGTGCTTTACCTCAGTCCACCAAGACGCCGACTTCAGGCAGGCCTTCTACATCGTCTGCGGTGAGTTCATCGCTTAGGTCGTTTCCGGGCAAGAGGCCATTGAACTCGCCATCTTCCCAGGCTTCGGCGTTAGTCACGTTATAAATGGTTCCCTCGAAAGCAATGAACATGTAGACATGCGATGCACCATCGTACTCAGTAAGGTCCTCTGTGGAGAGTTCGAGCGGAATCATGACACCGACCTGAGGCACGTTATCAAACATTTCCGTGCCGTGAGGCGCTCCCTCAAGTTGACTGGTTAAATCGTAACCGGCATAACGTCCGAAATGGCTACCATCTTCCCACAGGTCTGAATCGGTCACGTCATAAATAACGCCCTCGTAAGCAAAATACGCCTTATCGCCGCTGCCGTCATACTCGAGCAAATCGATGATTGTCAGTTCGATTTCTTCTTGTCCGCCACACGCAACGAGCGCAAGCGCGGCAAATAGACTGATGAACAACACATAAATCTTGGTCATATAACCACCTCATTGAGATAGATTTGTGAAGCTTGATTGATAGCCTAAGCAGAACAGCCACGGCATGTGGCCACCATACCATGGGTATCACGCATACATTTTAGCACGACATTTTCGCGAATTGATGCGATACGCCCATCATTCACATTCGGCTGCTTATTTAACGAAGCGAGCACATACCTTGAAACACGTGTCCCACATTGGGCTGCTTTTTTGTGGGGATTTAATATGATGTATGGTGTAAAAAAAAGCAGAAGCCTGCGGGAGGCTTCTGCTAATACCGGCTATCGATGGCGGCCACGTTCGCTTTGTGTTCGTCTTCAAGCCGCTTCTGAATGGGCTTGAGTTTAGGGTCTTGTGCCCGTGTGACCGTTTTCAAGTAACGTTTAAAGGCGCGAATGGTGGGTTGGATATTCTTTTCGAGTTTGACGCGTTCGTCGTCCAGTTCGTTAAGCGCGTTCTTCAAGTCTGCTTGAATGTCAAGCAGCTGCTTTTTGGTGGTGCCCTCAAGCGAAGTTTTTGTTGCCTTTAGCTCTTTAAGTAAGGCACTTTTAAGGGTTTCAACAGACATGCTTGATTCCTCATTGGTTAGTTTCTCACGCGCTTCACCGAAACTATGTTCGGTTTCTTTGGTCTTCTTGTCAAGGTCGTCAAACGCCTCACGATAACGCGTTTCAATGGCTTGCATTGCCTCGTGGTGTTCCTTGGCAAGCGTGTTTTTGTCGGCCTCGAGGGAGGCGTGGTCGATGGCGGTATCGGCTTCAAGTTCCTGGAGTCTGGCGTCGATGTCAGCGATGCGTTGCTGTGGTTCGGCAACTTTTTCATCGCGTTGCGCTTTGGCTTCTGCGAGTGCTTCGTTGAGGCGGGTTTTTGCTGTAGAAGTGGATTCTGATTCGATGTAGGGAATCAGTTTCGAGTCTTCGCGACGTTCAAAAAGCTGAAGCTTTTCTTCGCTTTGTTTCAGCAAGGACTCAAACGTTTCCACGGTTTTTTGTTTTAGCCCTTCGGCGTCTTTCGTGGCGTTTTCAGCCCGCTGTTCGGCCGCGGCAATCTGTTTTTTATAACGGATGATGTGGGCATCGTTCGCTTTGGCTTCGTCGAGTTCATTAAGGCGTTCGCCGTAGTGATCAAGCAGTCGAGCTTTTTGTGCCTCCAGCGCTTCTTTATCTTCTTCTTCGACGAAGAGCGCTAGACGGTACTCGATGGTCTCGAGTTTTTCATCACGTTCCTCAAGCAAAGCCTTTCTTTCATACAAGTAAGGTTGTTCGGCTTTGGCGAGTTTTTGTTGAGCGTATTCAAGTTCTTGAGCGCGGGCGCGTTCGATGTTTTCAACACGGGCGTCGTACTCCTTGTGGGCAAACTTAATTTGTTGTTCAGCAAACAACCGTTGACTTTCAACGGTCGTGCGCACCATCGCTTCATTCACGCCCATGCCGACATTGAGTCGTTCGGCTTGGCTTTTGGTGATGTCGATTTCGCCTTGATAAAGCGAGCGAATTTTCAGCAACTGCAACTCGTATTCTTTTTCGGCGATTTCGACTTGACCTTCGTAGTAGATGCGATCGTTCTTCGCATCCTCCTGTGCGCGGATGCGGTCGATGTCGGCTCGCTTAACCTCGCGGTTCTGTTTCTCTAATAGGGCTTTGTGGCGTTCCGAAAAGTGGATGTTCTCAGCCGTCTCGTCGAGCGCTTTTTGTAGCGTCAAAACGAAACGGTCTTCGTCGTCGGCTTTCTTTTTTAGCCGTTCGGCGAGGTCGAGCTCAAGCGTTTTAAAGGCCTTCTTTAAGCCGGTTAATTGTTCCAGAGCTTTAAGTTCTCCGAGCGCAAAGTCCCCGTGTTCGGCGAGCACCAGTTTTTGTAGGCTTTCGGCGAAGCGAACCAACGTTTTTTTGTAGTCGCTGAGGCCTTGGTGGAAGCCTTTGAGTTCGTCGATAAAGCGTGCGTTCACTTTGCGATCGCCTTCGAGGGCTTTGTGGTCTTCACGAACTTTGAAAAGCGCTGTCGATTCTTTGAATTTTAGCTTCTCGGTTTCTCGCTGCAGTTTTAGTTTGTACAGTTCGTCTTCATGTTTGCGCTCAATGAGTTTGCGTTGAGCTTGCAGTTTATCGCGTTGACGTTTGGTCTTTTGTTTCGCCAACCGCTTCACTTTTTCCTCGTATAGCGACAAGTTTTGTTTTTCTTTGCGATCGTAGGTTTTAAGCAGGCTGGCGAGTTTTTTCTCATCGCCTTGTTTTTCGGCTGTCATAATATCAAATCGCAGTTGTTTTAAATCGTCTTGCAAGCTGTTTCGAAGTTTTTCTTCGGCTTCAAGCCGTTTTTGATACTTTTGTTTAAATCCGCCGAGGGTATCGCTCTCGAGGGTCTCGAGTTCGGCGTCGATTCGCGTTAATTTTTCGTCGCGTGTGGATTCGCTCTCGGCGATTCTTTGTTCGAGTTTCCCGACGGCCCGTTCGTACATGCGGTCGATTTTTTCACTGAAAAAGTCATCATCGGTCGAGGTGTAGTAGAAGTGGGTGCGTTCGTTATCGATGATGGTTAAGCCTTTGGTGAGGCATTCGAGCGATGATTGAAACGACGTGAAGGTTTCGTTGTGTCGTTTGATGAGGGTCGGGAGGGCTTGCTCGCCATCCAAGCGTGTAGCAAACACCTCTTCGGTGGTGTCAAACAATTGTTCAACCCAAGCGAGGGTGTGGGTTTTAAGGGGTTCGATGATGGCATCGCCGATGTCAATGTCGCTTTGTCGTTCGGTGACGAAAAACGCTTTGATGCGATTTTTTAGCATTGCAAGATGCGTGGCGAGCGGATGGTCGCGCAAATAACGCGCATCAAAAAGACGCAACGAACGTAGCGCGGCGTGGATGTCGTCGCGGGCGTCTAGCAGATGTTGGAACTGCTCTGTGGTCGAGGTTTCACGGGTGTCGATGTCCTTTTTTAGGGCATCGATTTCGCGGTTGAGGGCATCCAGTTTTTCGTTGGTCTCCTCAACGCGACGAAGGTGTCCTTCTTTGACCTTCTGATTCGCTTCGTAAACCTCTTTGATGAGTTTTTGCAGGAGTTCGGATTCTTTTTGCAAATCTTCATCGATGAGCAGGGCCAAATCGCGGTTCGCTTTTGACAGAGTCGCGAGTTCATGTTTTTTGGCCATCCGGGGTCATCCTTTCTCAGTCGCGTTCGGCGATGGTGCGGGCTGTCTCGCGAACGAGGCGGTCAATAAAATCATCTTGTAAGGCGGTGAGTGCTTTAGCCGGTGCCGTGGCTTCGATATGGAAGGTGTCACGCAAGATGTCGGTGGCGTCGACCAAGGCTTGTTTCAGTTTCTTGAAGTTGTTGGTTTCGGCGTGTCTGAGCGCATCGCGATGCGCGTGCACATCGGCGATTAAGGTGGTGAGTTTTTCGCGTTGCACTCGAGCGTCACGGTCGATGCTTCGAGCGGCTTCATCGAGGCTCTCTTCTAAGCGCTGTGCGCCTGAGAGCATTTGTGCTTCGTGCGCATCGTTGGTTTCTTTTAGCTTCGCGTTCAGCACATCGAGCTGTTGTTTGGTCGCGCCTTCAATGGCTTCGATGGCTTCGCGTTCTTCAAGAATACGGCTTTCGGTGGTTTGGGCATTGCGATCAAGCGTCTCTTGACGGAGGTTGTCGGCCGCATCGAGTTTGCTTTGGTGTGCTTTTTGCTCGTAGTCGAGGATTTGTCCGGCATCGTCAAGCCGACTTTTAAGCTTGTCAAGTTTCTGCGTGGTTTGCTTCTCGCGCTCTGCTTGGACGCGTCGGTGTTGTTGGTCAATTTCAGCCAGCGCTTGATCGCGTTCAGCATTGAGCCGATCGATGGCTTCAAGGGTTCGCTTTTCTTGATGCTGCTTGGAAGTGTTTAGGCGCTCGCTTTCCGTTTTTAGGGCGTTGATTTGCTTATCGACGGTGGTGGTGCGTTCGGCCAGTTTCGCCTCAAAGGTGGCGTGATGTTCCTCAAGGGCGGCTTGGTGAGTGGCTTGGTTTTCTTCAAGGGCGACTTCGAGCGGACGGATTTCCGCGTCGAACTTGGCGGTGGTTTGCGCGCGCGCCTTTTTATGGTTTTCTCGAGCGCGCTCGAGGAGCGCACGATCGGCAACAATCAAACTTTCGTAAATGGCGACGATGGCTTCATCGAGGCTTCGGTGTTCGGCCTCAACGTTCTCATGGATGAATTGATAGGCTGGGGCGAGACGGTCTTTGATGATGCGGATGGTGGTTTTTTGATCGCTGCTAATCTTTTTCTTCGCCTCTTCAAGGCGACGTAAGAAGGCTTCAAGCACGTGCTCTTTTTGTTTCGTGATTTTCTGTATTTGACGATCGTGTTCTTGATGGGCTTTATCGCGAATGGCTTGTTGTTTTTTGTTGTCGTCGATGCCTTCAAGTTTGCGTTTAAGCACGACGTCGTGTTGAAATCGCGTGGCTTCAAAGACGCGTTCATAAGCATGCTCAAGCCAGGTTTCAAGCTGTTTGGTAAATGGTCTAGAGACCAGCACGAGCAAAGATTTCAAGCTGGATTCAGGGTCATTCATGGTGTGTTCATACGCTTTAAGCATGTGCCGTAGTGGTTCGAAGTGGGGCTTTATAAGGGCGCGTTCATGGTTGATGGTGTCGTGCATTCCTCGAATGTTTTTGAGGGCGGCCTCGGTTTCTCGTTCTAGGGCGCGGTCGATAAAGGCGAGGCGATCATCACGACGACGCTTGGCGTCTGCGATGTCGTCTTTCAATGTTTGCTGGTCGCGTTCGAAGGTGCGAACCAAGGTGCGTTTCGCTTTGTCATGGTTGTCGCGTTCAATGTCGCGTCGTTTTTTGCGTTTTTCATGGGCCAACTGCAAGGTTTGTTCGATGGCGTCGATCTCGTAGTCGAGTTTGGTGATGGTTTCACGTGTTTCGCCGACGAGTTCATTAATCTCCATGTCGAACTCGCGGTTGATGGCGTGTTTTTCAATCGACGTCTCGACGCGATGTTTCTCTTTTTCAATGTCGCGTCGGGTTTCAAGTAACGCAATGTCACGTTCGACATGAGTCTTTCGGAGTTGGTGGACGGCGTGTGATACCGAGCGGGTAAGTTCGATTTGTCTGATGGTGATGGCATGGTCGTGCTCAGCCTTAGTATTATTGAGGCGCTCTTGTTCACGGAGCACTTTGATGTGGCTCAGGTGTTGATGTTTTTTTATGCGCGCCTCGTGTTCGCACGTTAGCTTGTCAAGATCAAAGCGCAACTTGGCGATGCGCATGTCATAACGCAACGCGGCGTCTTCTTGTTCGACGTGAAGTTTTTGATTATTGATTTTGATTTTTTTGCGTGCGTCCAAACTGTCAAGAAATCCCTCGATGTCATCGATTTGACGGTGAACCTGTTCGAGTTTTTTGATGGCGTCGATGTGTAGGGCCGCACGGTTTTTTTCGTGCTCGTTGAGCGCCACAAAGCAGCGCTCAACAAAGGCGTTTAACGTTTTGAAAGTGGCTTGGGGATGCAACGCTTCGGTGGTTCGTGCCGCTTTGGCTTCGGTTTGTTCGACGTGGTCTTCGACGACGGCGAAGATGGCCTTAATGCGGTTGTGGTTAGCTTTGAGGCCTTCGCTGAAGGCGTCAAAGGCGTGGCCGACGGTGCTTAGAGAACTGGTGATGGCTTTGTCGGCGGCCTTGGCGTGGCGACCAATCAATTCAATGACCGTGGACGCTTGGGTCTCAAGGGCTGATTTTCGCATTTCGGCTAATTTTAGCCGTTGATTAAGGTCGCGAATGTCTTCTTTGGTGAGTCCGGATTGTGGTGCAGCCTTGATGGCGTTTTCGAGACGGGTTTTCTCGAAATCGAAGTCGAGTTTAAGTGCCTCTTTGATTCGGTTGAGGTAGGCCTTGGTGTCCTCTAGTAAAGTTTGGAGCGTTGTTTGACACTCAACAAACGGTGCTTCCATGGCGGTGCGCTCATTGGTAATCTGTGCATCGATGTCTTTGAGGCGTTGGTTGAAGCGTCGACGAAACGCATTGGTGGCGTTGATGACGGCTTTCATGTGGTGACCGGCGGCCTGCTTTTCGTCATGCAAGCTTTTTTCAAGCGCTTCACGATGGGCCTTAAGGTCTTCTTGGAGGGCGTCGTATTGAGCTTGTGAGACGGCGTTCTCATCGTTGACAACACGTGAAAGGGCGTCGATTTCTTCATCGACGCAATCGGCCATGCGTTTGAGATTTTTCTTAAGGTTTAGCTTGAACTTGTTAAGTTTATCTTCGTAGGTCTTAATCGCTTCAAGGTGGCGTTTTTCAATTTCCTTAACCTTGACTTTTCGCTCGTTTTCAAGCGCTTCGATATCGTCTTCAATTAACATTGCTGATTTTTTGTGATCGAGTTTAAACGCTTCGATGTCGGTGCGTATGGTGGCTTTCAGTCCGGCAATTGTTTTTTCAATCGTCGCAATGTCATTGGCTTGCGTGCGTTTGAGAGCGTCAATGGTTTCTTGGTGTTGTTTTTCAAGGCGCACTTTTTCTTTGGTAAAAGCGCGCTCTTTTTGTTCGTAGGCAGCTTCGGAGTCCTTGGTCAGCGCGTCGAAACGTTTGTTGATGTCAGATAGGGCTTGGTAGTCGCGCTTGATGTGCCGGTTGTATTTTTTTTCGATGTCGTAACGCGTGGTTGTGCCTGCGTCGTTGGCGAATGGATTTTTCACCGTGCTGACCTCCTCCGGCTGTGGCATAAATGTTGCCCTTATTTTAACATAGAAAGGCGTAAGTGACAATTGCGTTTATCCTTTTGCGGGCTTTCGTTGGTAATGTTGCCGGTTTGGTGTATAATTTTTACTGAGGTGATGGCCATGGACGAACGACTCGTGTCCGCCGAACGACACGACACTGACATCGAACCCCTGAGCTTACGTCCCAGGACGTTAGCGGAGTACATCGGGCAAGATCACGTCAAAGAAATGATGGACATTTTTATCCGCGCCGCCAAGGGGCGACGTGAAAGTCTGGATCACGTGCTGCTATATGGGCCACCAGGGCTTGGTAAAACGACGCTTGCGAACATCGTCGCCAATGAAATCGGTGTGCAAATAAAGGTTACCAGTGGACCGAGCATTGAAAAAAGCGGGGATTTGGCCGTGCTGCTCACCAGCCTGGAACCGGGCGATATCTTGTTTATAGATGAAATACATCGGCTGCCTCGCGTTGTTGAAGAGGTGCTGTATCCAGCGATGGAAGACTTTGTCATTGATCTTATCGTCGGCAAGGATGAAACCAGCCGATCGATTCGGGTGGACTTGCCGCCGTTTACGTTAATCGGGGCGACGACGCGTTTTGGCGATTTGACGGCGCCGCTTCGGGAACGTTTTGGCGTGGTGCATAAGTTGGAATACTACGACCAAGCGTCGCTTGAGAAAATCGCCGCTCGAACCGCAAAAATATACGAAGCGGTCGTGGCCGGAGACAGCTTGAAAGAAATCGCAAGGCGAAGCCGAGGCACCCCGCGCATCACCAACCGGTTGTTTCGACGCATCCGCGATTTTGCCGACGTGCTTAACGAGGGAAAAATCGATACTAACATCACCAAAACCGCGCTCGATAAACTCGGCATCGACGCACTTGGCCTCGATCAAAAAGACCACGATTATTTACGAGGGCTCATTGAAAACTATGGAGGCGGGCCCGTCGGTGTGGAAAGCTTGGCGACGTCGATTGGTGAAGAGGTGACGACGGTGGAAGACGTCTATGAACCGTATTTGCTGAAAATTGGTTTCGTGCAGCGCACACCGCGTGGACGCGTGGCGACCGAAAAAGCCTACAAGCACATGAACATCCCCTTTCAAGGCGGCTTGTTCGGATGAAGGTGAAACGCTTTCGTTATAACCTCCCCGAACGCCTAATCGCTCAGACACCGCTGAAAGATCGCACGGCGTCTAAATTGCTCGTTGTTGATCGTGACACTGGTGAGCGCATCGACACCACGTTTACGGCGCTGAAAAATCACCTGCGAAAGGGAGACGTGCTCGTCATTAACGACACGGCCGTCTTGCCGGCACGCTTGATTGGTCAGAAAGAAGATACTGGCGGTGTCGTTGAGGTGCTGTTGTTGCGTCAAGAGACCGATGATGCGTGGGAATGTCTGGTGAAACGCGCGAAGAAAGTACGCCGCGGGACGCGCGTTATCTTTGGAAAAGGCCAGCTCATCGCCGAATGCGTCGAGGTGCTCGATCAAGGATTGAGGCGCATGAAGATGCAGTACAACGGGATCTTTCTCGAGGTGCTTGAAGCCCTCGGAGAGATGCCCTTGCCTCCGTACATCAAAGAAAAACTTGACGACAAAGACCGCTATCAGACGGTGTATCGCGATGAACCCGGGAGCGCTGCCGCGCCGACGGCGGGACTGCATTTCACCAAATCCTACTTAGCGGCACTTCAAAGCATGGGGGTTGAGGTGGTGCGCATCACGTTGCATGTCGGGTTAGGAACATTCAGGCCGGTATCGGTGGAGAACGTCGAAGATCACACGATGCACGAAGAGTTTTACCGCGTGAACGATGACGCAGCGACGACTATTCGGCAAGCGATCCAAGCCAGGCGCCGCATTGTGGCGGTTGGAACAACCTCGATGCGTACGCTTGAAACCGTGGCACGCAAGCATGGACACATCCAGGCGGATGCCGGCTTCAGCAACCTGTTCATCTACCCGGGATTCACCTTTCAGGTTGTCGACGCGCTGTTGACGAACTTTCATCTTCCCGAGTCGACGCTTTTGATGCTGGTGAGTGCGTTTTCCAGCCAAGAGATCATCCTTGATGCCTATCGACAT
This sequence comes from Candidatus Izemoplasma sp., assembly GCA_007132465.1. Classification (GTDB taxonomy): domain Bacteria; phylum Bacillota_I; class Bacilli_A; order Izemoplasmatales; family Izemoplasmataceae; genus SLQR01. The sequence goes on along the minus strand of SLOP01000024.1, from coordinate 45,299 downwards.
GCCATCGAGTTAAACTACCGATTTTTCTCCTTTGGCGACGCCATGTTGTTGACCCGTTTATGAAGTTCGCGCGGTGGCGCGGGCTTTTTTTTCGCAAAGAAAAACCGGGCTATCGCCCGGCATATCGTTAGGTTAAACTGTTTAGAAACACCCGTGAAGGTCGACTGAACATCATGATGTAATACGGGATGAGCATCAGGACCATTGAGCCTGAGACCAACGCGCCGATTGAACCAAATTCTAGCACGACGCCTGCCAAGGCAATGGCGATAGGTATCAACGCGCCAGATAGCGTCTCCATGATGGCGAGCACGCGACCGCGAACCTCGTCATCGACCGCACGCATTAAGCCGGTCATAAACGGCACGTTTAAAAACACGTTGGCGAAGGTTGTCAAAAACAGCGTTGGGAGAAACAAAACCAAGAACGTGGTGTAGGTGAGACGGTCAAGTGAGACGCCAATCATCAGAAAGCCGATGATGGCAATGCCGATGACGGTGGCCGTCAATCCTGCCCGGATGCTTTTGGCGATGATCAGCTTGGCACCGATCACGCCCACGAGCAGTCCGCCCACGAGCATCCCGGCAGAAAATGTGGCTTGCGCGATTGAGAGGTGATACGCTTCTTTTTCAAGCACGATGTTAAAGAGGTAAGGGAAGCCGTTTGCAAAAATCGGCATGACCGCAAAATTGATGGCGAGCACAGCGAACATGAACGTCATCAGACCTTGTTTTTGAATGATGTAAGCAAACCCTGCTTTCAAGTCTGTAACAATCGTCGCCGCGTGCTTGTCAAGCGAACGCTTCGGATGTGGGGTTTTGATAAACATCTCGCTGATGGCGCTGATAATGAAACTCAAACCGTTGATGATAAAAATCAGTTCAATGCCCAAAAACGCATAGAGAATGCCCGCGAGCAAGATGCCGATGATGGCTTGCACGCTGTTGATAAAACTGAACAGCGCGTTGGCTTGATTGAGTCGATCACGATGGACAATGTCAGGACGAATGGCCGCGACGGCAGGATAGAAGAAGGCGTTGTTTAGGGCGAGCACGATGGTGATGACAAAGAGCAGTGGAATGATGAACGTGCTCGACAACAAGACGATGACCCCACCACCTAAGAGCACGGTCATCCCGCGGATAAAGTCGGTGACATACAAAATGCGGACCTTGTGAAGTCGATCGACAAACACGCCGGCAATTGGCGTCATTAAGACTTGCACAATCGCACCGGTGGCGATGTATAACCCGGCAATCAACGGCGATGCGGTCAGCTCGAGGATGAACCAGCCGACGGCGAAATTGTAAAACGCTGTGCCGATGTGTGAGACGAAACTGCCGATAAAAAGCAGTGAGAAGTTTTTGTTCCTTACGAGGGCAACCATGATTATTCGATTGTGATTTCGACTTTGTCACCGTCGCCAGATTCGATGTCGACGATTTTTCCATCGGTGCCTTGTTCCACCGCATCGAGAATGGCGTCAAAATCAAGGTCTACGTCCATGTCTTGCATCTTGTCGAACTTCATGAAACCGCGCTTTCCGCCGCTTTTTAGCGCAACCTTCGCAAACTCCAGCGGAATCTGCACGTTAACTTTGTCGCCGTCGTGACTCAAGATACGTATCTTAAACATCTTAAAGGCTTGTTTTTTCGCCACGGGTTCACCTTTGCTCTTATCGATGGCACCGAGCAGTTCAGCGCCTTCTTGAGGCGTGATTTGTTTTTGTTGGATCATTTCCAAAATCTTCAGTTTTTCTTGGCTCATGATAACACCTCGCTATTTCAACATTTTCAACGCTTCTTCGGAGGTGATTTCGCCGTCCGAGAGCTTTTGAAGGATTTCATCTTTTTTGGCTTGGTCTTCGTCATCTTGTACGGTGTAGCCGAGGTGGATGATGACCTCGTCAAGCATTTTCTTGACCGTTGGGTAAGAGACCTTAAGTTCTTTTTCGAGTTGTTTGATGCTGCCTTTGTTTTTGATGAACAACTCAATGAAATACAAGTGTTCTTTTGACAAGTAGTTGAACTTCGATAGCTGGAACTGCCCACTGATTTCTGTATGACAGTGTGTGCATTCCAGTTTTGTTACAAATAGATCGTGCTTGCAGATGGGGCATTCGCCGATGACATGTTTTTGCATAAAAACACTCCTTTATCGTATCGTAATGGTGATGATGGCGTCGGTGCTCTCAATCTTGATGCGTGTGCCGCGAGCGTACCGTAAGTAACGGCCGATTTCTTGAAAATCAATGGTTTCGAGCTCTTCGCTTGAGGACCGAATTTTCGCTTTGACATCGTCGCGCTTCGCTTCGTCGATGTGATCAAGGTGTTTGGTGGTTTTTTGAACGGCCTGGGGCGCATGCTTCCCGGCAATGTTCAAGAAGAAACGGGCCATGCCGATGGGAATCGGGAAGGCAAAAAGCGAACGCAAAAACAAGTTCAACCGTGTTGATTCGTTGGGCAGTTTCATCTTAATACGAATGAAACGGGCTTTTTTGAACCCTTTGAAGGCGGCCGGGTTCTCAAGCGTCTTCAACGCATCTTCGGGGCTGGTTTTGCCTTGATAAAGCGTGTTGAGAACCTCGTGTTTCGACGCGGTTTTCTCCAAAGCAATCATGACGTCACCTCGCTTGTTGTCTTATACCATTATTGTAAGCATTGATTGATATGATGTCAAGGGTAAAATTAAATAAATTAATATAAACATTAAAAAAATTAATCTAATACAATAAAAACACGTCAAAAAGTCAATGTTAGATAAATCTTGTTGCTATAATCATGCTTTCTAAAGACGCTGTTGCGGTGGCTATTTTTCGTGATATCATATATAATAAATAAAAGCCACACGCATGCCATTCACTCAGGTGAGACCATGGACACACCACTGCGCGTCGGTATCGACATCGGCAGCACCACCATCAAGATGGTCGCCATCGACGCTGATAACACAATTGTATACAAAGCCTATGAACGCCACATGAGCAGCGTCTCACGTGCGCTTAAAGCATTGCTTGAAAACGCCGACAACGCGTTGTCGGCACAAGCAATGCGTTTTAATTTTACCGGCAGCGCGGGGCTTCGGCTTGCCAAATATTTGGGTGCCCAGTTCACCCAGGAAGTCATTGCTGCCTCAAGCGCGCTACGCAAACATGCTCCGGATACCGATGTCTGTGTCGAACTGGGTGGCGAAGACGCGAAAATCATGTTTTTTGAAGGCGATAACATTGAAATGCGCATGAACGGCACCTGCGCGGGAGGCACCGGGGCGTTCATCGATCAAATGGCAACGTTGCTTGATACCGATGCTAGTGGCTTAAACGACATGGCTAAATCATACGATAAGCTCTACGACATTGCCTCGCGTTGCGGGGTGTTTGCCAAGACCGACATTCAGCCTTTGCTCAATCAAGGTGCAGCAAAAAGCGACATTGCCGCCTCTATTTATCAAGCCATCGTCAATCAAACGGTCGGTGGGTTGAGCCAAGGCAAAAAAATCCGTGGCCGCGTCGCCTTCCTTGGCGGACCGCTTACGTTTTCCAGCGAACTTCGCAAACGGTTCACTGAGTTTCTCTCGCTTGAGAACCCTTACCTGCCAGACCACGGGGAAGTGTTTGTCGCTTATGGCGCAGCGCTTGAAGCAGAACGCGCGCCGATGACCGTGCGTGCGCTCTTTCGACAGGTTGACAGCTACCGACGACGCCACAATGACAGCGCACGTAAAACCATGCCGCCGCTTTTCGCTGCCAACGCTGACCTTGAGGCCTTTAAAGCGCGCCATGCCCAGGCGGATGTGCCACGCCATAATCCTCGTGATTACCGTGGCAATGCGTACCTCGGCATCGACGCTGGAAGCACGACGACGAAGTTGGTGTTGCTGACACACACGGGCGAAATTTTGTATTCGTTCTATCGACACAACCGTGGAAACCCGCTGGAAACAGTCAAAAATGCGCTGCGTGAGATGCTATCGCAAATGCATTCGGACATCGTTATTCGGTACGCTGTTTCAACCGGCTATGGGGAAGCGCTGATCAAACACGCTTATGCCTTAGATGATGGCGAAGTTGAAACCATCTGTCACTACGAGGCGGCCAAGTACTTCGACCCCGACGTCAGTTTTGTCGTCGACATTGGTGGTCAAGACATGAAGTGTTTCAAAATCACCAACGGCGTCATCACTTCGATTGTGCTTAATGAAGCGTGCTCGAGCGGGTGCGGTTCGTTTGTTGAGACGTTCGCTGAAAGCCTCGGACATACCGTCGAGACGTTTGCTGACATGGCCGTTGAGGCAAAACACCCGGTCGACCTCGGAAGCCGTTGCACTGTCTTTATGAACTCAAGTGTTAAACAGGCGCAGTCTGAGGCTGCCACCAACAAAGACATCAGTGCCGGCTTGGCCATCAGTGTTGTGAAGAACGCGCTTTACAAAGTCATCCGTGCGCACGACGTGCGTGCCGAATATGGCGAGCACATTCTCGTGCAAGGCGGCACGTTCCAAAACGACGCCGTGCTCCGCGCGTTTGAACGTGAAACCGGGGTTGAGGTTGTTCGCCCGCGCATCGCGCACTTGATGGGCGCGTTTGGTGCCGCCCTCATCGCACGGGAACGAAGTCGGCTTGACACGCGAAGCACGATGCTGGATGAAGCACGACTTAAGGCCTTTACTTACACGCGTAAACGCGCCACATGTCACCGTTGCCACAACCTATGTGCACTGACCATTAACATATTCAACGACGGCGAGAAGTACATCAGCGGCAATCGGTGTGAAAAAGGCGCCGGCATCAACGTCAGTTATGATGACATTCCCAATCTATATCTTTATAAGTATGATAAAATCATGGCCTACGAAAAGAAGCAAAATCTCACTGATCCACAGGCGAGAGTTGGGTTGCCCATGGTCATGAACATGTATGAAAACGCGCCGTTTTGGCAACCGTTCTTCGAGGCGCTTAACATCGAAGTGGTCTATTCTGATCGATCGACCAAAGCGTTATACGAGCGCGGCCAAGACAGCATTCCTTCCGACACTATCTGTTATCCTGCGAAACTGGCTCATGGGCACATTGAATCCCTGTACGACAAAGGCATTGATTTTATCTTCTATCCAAACATGCCGTTTAACTTTGATGAAAGCGCCCATGCCCAAAACCATTACAACTGCCCTGTCGTCGCGCATTACCCCGAAGTCATTGAAGCGAATCTCGATCACCTGAACATGGGCATGTTTTTGCAGCCTTACGTGACGCTGAACGATGACGCTGCTTTTGTTAAATCGATGAAAAAGGCGCTCAGACCACTAGTCGATGTCACCACGAAGCAACTCAAAAAAGCCTACCACACCGGCATCATCGCCTACAAAGCGTTTCGGAAAGCGGTGCAAAAGGAAGGCGATAAAGCGCTTGAATACGCGCGTGAGCATGATTTAAACGTGATTGTCCTCGCCGGACGACCCTACCACATTGATCCGGAAGTCAATCATGGCATCCCGAAACTGATTCGCTCGCTTAACGTCGTGGTCCTTAGCGAGGATGCCCTCAACCACCGTGCGCGCCGCGATCACGTCGATGTGCTCAATCAATGGACCTATCACACGCGGCTCTATGATGTGGCCGAGTACGTGGCCGGCCTCGATGAGCGTGTCAACCTGGTGCAACTGGTGAGTTTTGGTTGTGGCCTTGATGCCATCACCACCGACGAAGTGAAAGCAATTTTGGAACGCAACCACAAACTGTACACACAGATTAAAATTGATGAAATTTCCAACCTTGGCGCCGTCAACATTCGTTTGCGGAGCTTGCTGTCGACGATGGAAGGGGTGAAAAGCCATGGCTGAGATTGTTCGAGAAAACGGTCGCGTGGTGTTCACTGAAGCGATGCGCGAAGCGTATACCATTCTCGTGCCACACATGGCCCCCTATCATTTTGATTTGGTTATCAACGCCGCAAGAAGCGAAGGATATAAGGCTGAACTGCTGACCACCGACGATTACGACGTCATTCACGAAGGCATGAAATACGCCCACAACGACATTTGTGTGCCGGCCATGTTGGTCATCGGTCAGTTCATCAATGCCATTAAGAAACGCAGCATCGATGTGGATAAAACGGCCCTCGTGCTCGTGCAAACCGGTGGAGCTTGCCGCGCCAGCAACTATATTTCGTTGTTGCGCAAAGCGCTGATAAAAGCCGGCTATCCCGACGTCCCCGTCATTTCACTTAACGCCGGTGGCCTTGAGAAGAACCCGGGGTTTAACGTCACCCCGCGGCTGTTACATAAGTTTCATGACGCAATCTTGTTTGGGGACATGTTGATGCAACTTGTCAATCAAACCCGACCGTATGAAATCACGCCCGGTGAAACCGATGCTGTCCACAAGGACGTTGTCGACGATTTGAAGGCGTACTTTAACCATCGAACGCTCTTTACGTGGCGCAAACACAAACGACAAACGAAAACCATCATCGGCCGTTTCAAACGCATTCCTGTTGATCGAAGCCAAATCAAGCCGAAAGTCGGCATCGTTGGTGAAATATACGTGAAGTATTCTCCCCTCGGCAACAACCATCTAGAACGCACGCTCGAACAAGAAGGATGCGAAGCTGTCACCCCGCCATTGTACGATTTCTTTTTGTACAGTTTTGATTCTCGGGTGTATGACATTAAAACGTACGGCGGTCCTCGGAAAGAAAAACTCGCGCTGAAAATCTTTGTGTGGTATGTCGAAATCCGCCGCAACAAAATCCGCAAAATGATGCGTAAAGCCGGTTACGAACCCGGCATTCCTTACAAAGCCATCAAGCGCCTGACCCAGGGATTTATCGACGTTGGCACGCACACAGGTGAGGGGTGGCTGTTGACGGCGGAGATGATAGACCTCATCCGTCACGGTGCCCCCAACATCGTATGCACTCAACCCTTTGGCTGTTTACCTAACCACATCGCCGGCAAGGGAATGATTAAAAAACTGAAGAAGCATTATCCCGAAAGCAACATCGTCGCCATCGACTATGACACCAGCGCCTCCAAAATCAACCAAATTAACCGCATCACGCTCATGGTGTCCAACGCCAAACGCAACCTCGAAAGGAAGATAGGATGAAACCGCGCTTCGAAGTAGGTTCAAAAGACGAAAAAAGCCGGGCCCGTCTAGGCAAACTACACACCGCCGCTGGCGTCATAGAAACCCCGGTGTTCATGCCTGTGGGGACACAAGCCACTGTGAAGACGCTGGAGCCGGCAGAAATCACCGCCGTCAGCGACGGCTTGATTTTGGCTAACACCTACCATCTATGGCTTCAACCCGGCGAAAGCATCGTGGCCGCCCATGGGGGGGTCAAAGGGTTCATGAATTATCAAGGCGCTTTGCTGACAGACAGCGGTGGCTATCAAGTTTTCAGTTTAAGCGACCTGCGTGATATCGATGAAGAAGGCGTGACGTTTCGTCATCACAAAAGCGGTGAACGGCTTTTTATGACCCCTGAAATCAGCATTGCCGTTCAAGAAGCCCTTGGCGCTGACATTATCATGAGTTTTGACGAGTGTCCACCCTTCGATAGCGACCACGCGTACATGAAACAATCGGTTGAGCGCACCGTGCGCTGGGCCAAGCGAGGCAAAGAAGCCCACACCCGAGAAGACCAAGCATTGTTTGGCATTGTGCAAGGTGGACCGCATGACGACTTGCGACGACATTCGCTTGAAGCAACGCTGGCAATCGGGTTCGATGGTATCGCCATCGGCGGGCTATCGGTTGGAGAATCTAAAACTGACATGTATCGGGTCCTTGATGTTCTTGCGCCGCGTCTGCCCGAGGCGATGCCACGCTATCTCATGGGTGTGGGCACACCCGATGATTTGCTCGAAGCCATCGACCGCGGCATCGACATGTTCGACTGCGTGAACCCGACACGACTTGCACGACACGGCGCTGCCTACACCATTGATGGTCAAATTGCCATCAAAGCCGCGCGGTATCAAGACGACATGGCACCACTTGATGCAAGCTGCGACTGCAAGGTGTGCACATCCTATACGCGTAGTTACCTCAGACACCTTTTTAAAGCGGATGAACAACTCGGTCCAAGGCTTATCAGTTATCACAATTTAGCTTTTCTTCGTCGTTTGATGCACGAAGCACGTGAGGCAATTCGCGCCAACCGTTTCGGTGAATTCAAACACGCCTTTCTCGCCCGGTTTTACGGCGAATAAGTTTAGCAAAATTGGTTTTATTATCGCGGTAAATACGTTATAATAGAGTAAAGATTTGTGGGAGGTCATACCATGTTCGAACAAAACGACCATTTCAGCCAGAAACCTTCGATTAAAGTCATCGGCGTCGGTGGTGGCGGTGGGAATGCCGTCAACCGGATGATTGAAAACGAAGTTCAAGGCGTTGATTTTGTCGCCATTAACACGGACGCACAAGTACTCAGACAATCGAAGGCCAACATTCGCCTGCAAATCGGGAAACTGTTAACGCGTGGACTCGGCGCTGGGGCAGACCCGGAAATCGGCCGACGCGCCGCGCTTGAAAGCGAAGACGAAATTCGTGAAATGCTTCAAGACACGGACATGGTTTTCATCACCGCTGGCATGGGTGGCGGCACCGGCACAGGGGCCGCACCGGTCATCGCTAAAATTGCCCGGGAAGCCGGTTGCTTAACCGTTGGGATTGTCACCAAACCGTTTAAATTCGAAGGCCGTCGTCGCGTCGGCACCGCGCTTGAAGGACTCGATGCGCTCAAACCGTACGTCGACACCATGATCATCGTCCCCAACGATCGGTTACTTTACGTGACCGACCGCAACACGTCGATGCTCGAAGCTTTCCGTGAAGCCGACAACGTCCTTCGTCAAGGTGTGCAGGGCATCGCCGAGGTAATCACCGTACCCGGGTTAATCAACCTTGATTTCGCCGACGTTAAAACGGTTATGAAAGATAAAGGCACCGCGCTGATGGGCATCGGCATTGCCGAAGGCGAAAATCGCGCAGTCGAAGCGGCGAAAAAAGCGATTCACTCACCATTGCTCGACGCCAACATTGACGGCGCAACCGACGCCATCGTCAACGTCACCAGCGGCACGAACATCGCCTTGTGGGAAGTCACCGAAGCCATCGAAGCGATTCAGGCGTCGAGTTCAACCGAAATCAACGTCATTTATGGCACCACTATCAACCAAGACTTGGACGATGAAGTCATCGTGACGGTGATTGCGGCAGGCTTCGATGAGAACCACAAAATTGAACTCGACAAGCTTGGCGAACACGATTACGTCAAACCATCGGACGCGCCGGACGTCGACGACGAAGACGACGATGACAGCCGATCAAAGAAAAAGGCCAAAGCGAAAAAGAAACGTAAGAAAAAAGCTGATGAAGCGAGCAAAGCCGAGGAAGCGAAGGAAGAAGAGCCTTCAAAGACAAACATCCCTTCTTGGCTCCGCTCCCGTTTCAAGTAAAGTCACCACGAAAAAGTATGCCTGCATACTTTTTCTTTTATGTTATAATGGTTTTAGCGCCGACCTAACCGTGGCGAAAGCCCCACCACAAATCACGAAAAAACCCAACATTGAGGGATGCTATGAACCGGACGTTGAAAACAACCATTGAGCAAAACCATCCCGGTGTGACGATTGTCATCGCCAGCAAATACTTGACCACCCCGGACGATTTCGCACCGTTTTTGGACGCCGGCCATCGTGAGTTCGGCGAAAACCGCGTGGAAACGTTGCTTGAGAAGCAAGCGTGGTTTCCCGATGCCGACATCGTCTGGCATTACATCGGTACCTTGCAGACGAAAAAAGTTAAGCAGGTAATCGACCGCATCGACGTCCTCCATTCGCTCGACCGAATGAAATTGGCCCGAGAAATTGACAAACGTCGCCATGGCGATCCCTTGCCCTGCTTCGTTCAAGTGAACATTTCCGGTGAACCGCAAAAACACGGCGTAGATCCCGGGGAAGTCATGACGTTTTTAGATGCCGTTCAAGGGTGTGACAACCTCACAATCATCGGTTTGATGGGCATGGCTGAAGAAACCGTCGACGAGGCGCGTATACGCGAACAGTTCACCACCCTGGTTCGGCTTCGCGACGACGCCGTGAAACGCCATCCCACCGTCAAACATCTGTCGATGGGAATGACGCAAGATTATCGTATCGCGCTTGACCTTGGTGCTAAGGTGTTACGGCTCGGCCGCGTGATGCTGAGGGAGGATTCGCATGGGACGTAAAGGGAAATCGGCGTATGATCGCACTGAGTTCGTTCGCATGTCGGACGAACACACGGCCTTTGAACTGGCCGATAAACTGTTGCGACGCAACCCGCTGATCATCAATTTCGAAGACTACAACGTCGTCGAAAGCAACCGCGTCATCGTCTTTTTGAGTGGCGTCATCTATGCGCTTGATGGCGATGTCGAAGTCATTAAAGAAAAAGTGATGGTCTTTGCGACAAAACCGGATTTCAAGGATAAGTCGTTGCGTGATTTCATCAAGAAACACAAGGAGACATAAACCATGGTGCTTTTCTTGCAAGGCCTTTACTACGTGCTACAGATTTATTTCTACATCCTGATCGGTTACATTTTGTTAAGTTGGATACCCGACATTCGCAACACGCGGTTTTATTATTACCTTCATCAAATTGCTGACCCGTACATGCGATTGTTTCGTGGGATTCTCGTGTTTGGCCAAATGGATTTCACCCCGATTGTCGGGTTTATGCTTTACATGTTCGGCCTTCGGGCATTTCAGATGTTCATTGCTGGGCTATAACATACTATACTAAAGAAAGAGTGAATGCTCATGTTATTTGATTTTAAAGCTAACCGTTTCATCGCTGTTCTCGGACTGCTCGGCCTCGCCGGATTTTTATACGGCTTCATGGCTGGTGCGCAAGTGCACCCGTTGTTGTTGTTGGTGCTCACGTTTGGGTATGTGTTCATCCTCGGTCGCGTCATGCGATCGGTTGCCATTAACGGCTACCGAGCTATCCATCAACGTTTGTTTATCTATGCCGACGCCAAAGGATACCTAGAAGCCGTCGAGCGGATGCACACCAAAACCGCACGTCGTCGCGACGTGCATGGCGTCAAACTGCAAAACCTCATCATGGCGTATGTTTTCGCCGGCGATTACACCCAAGCAAAAACCTACTTTGACCAGTACCAAAAAACCTACAAAGAAGCGATTGAACACGATCCAAAAGTGAAGTTCTCTCACGGGCTCATGGACGCCATGATTGGGCTTTTCACCTTCGATAAAGACCGGTTCAAGTCAGCTTACGAACGCATCGATGACATTCTCAACCAGATGCCGCCTGGCGATGTCCAACATGTGCGCGACAACCCATACTCGATTTTCCACATGATGACGTTGCTTTACGAAGTGCTTTACCGTGAAGAGAACGTCACCATTGAAGCAGCCCAAGCGCGCATGAAAGAAGATAACCCGTTTGTGAACGCGGCGATTTTCTACGTGCTGACCAAACACGAACAACTTGACGAAAGCGATTTTGACACCTTCAATCGTGAAAAAATGAACACGATGTTTTACCTTGACAGCGAGTATTAAACGCTTGCAAAAGATCAAGACTCTGGTATAATAAGACAATAATCGATGCAGCGGACACGTCCGCGCACGCACGTCCATTAACAGAGACCGACGGCAGCTGAAAAGTCGGATGGGCGCGTGCGAGGGTATCACCGTGAAGATGACGCGTCGACAACGTAGCCGCGTCCGTTCCCCGCGTTAAGGGGTTAAGCGCCGGCTGACAGCCGGAAAAAAGGTGGTACCGCGGACACGTTCGCCCTTTGGTAAGGGTGAACGTTTTTAATTGTTAGGAGTGAAATGATGAAAAATTACAAAGACACCTTACTTATGCCGCAGACGGACTTTCCGATGCGCGGCAACCTCGGCCAGAACGAACCCGAGCGCCATGCGCTTTGGGACAACGAAGCCGTGTATGAGAAACGCCTGGAAAAAAACAAGGAGAACACGCCCTTCGTGCTTCCCGATGGACCGCCGTATGCCAACGGCGACATCCATATCGGGCACGCCCTCAATAAAGTGCTCAAGGACATTATTGTCCGAGATAGAAGCATGCGTGGGTATTACACCCGTTATGTCCCCGGTTGGGATACCCACGGGCTGCCGATTGAATCGGCGCTGGTGAAAAACAAGAAGGTCGACCGGAAGCAAATGACCGTGAGCGAGTTCCGCACCGCGTGTGAAAACTACGCCCTCGAACAGATCGATCGTCAACGTGAGCAGTTCAAACGCCTCGGCATCCTCGGCGAGTGGGAGAACCCCTACATGACACTTGATCGTCGCTACGAAGCGAGCCAACTGCGCGTGTTCGCCTCGATGGTCGAACAAGGGCTGATTTTCAAAGGATTGAAACCCGTGTTCTGGTCTCCTTCAAGCGAAACAGCCCTCGCCGAAGCGGAAATCGAGTACCACGATAAACGCTCACCATCCATCACGGTGGCCTTGGATGCCGAAAAAACAGGTGCAATCGACACACCGTTTGCGTTCTTGATTTGGACCACCACCCCGTGGACCTTGCCTGCCAATCTCGCCGTGGCCGTGTCAGAAACCCTTACTTACGTGCTCGCCAAAGTCAATGGAAAACGCGTCGTCTTTGCCGACGCGTTGAAAGACACCTTGGCGCGTGACCTTGGTTGGGAATCCCTTGAGATTATCGAGCGCATGCCAGGCAGCGCGCTGCTTGGCATGACATACAAACACCCGCTTTACGACCGTGAATCACCGATTGTCAGTGGGCACCACGTCACCACCGAATCCGGCACCGGGCTTGTGCACATCGCGCCAGGTCACGGTGAAGATGACTATCTCATTGGCCAACAAGTTGGCTTAGACATCCTTTGTCCGGTCGATGAAAAAGGCGTCATGACACACGAAGCTGGTCAGTACGAAGGGCTGTTTATCGACGATTGTTCAAAAGCTGTCGTCCATGACTTAAAAGCCTCAGGACACCTGATGCACTTCACCTTCGTCACCCACAGTTACCCGCATGACTGGCGCACCAAACAACCGGTCATTTTCCGGGCAACGGACCAATGGTTTGCCTCCATCGAAACGCTTAAAAGCAAGATGCTGCAAGCGATTAGCGAGGTCAAATGGGTCCCTAAATGGGGCGAGATTCGCATGGAAAACATGATTAAAGACCGCGAGGCCTGGTGCATCAGCCGTCAACGCACATGGGGCGTGCCGATTCCGGTGTTTTATCACGAAGACGGCACCCCCATCCTTGACGCGGAGGTCATCCGCCATGTGGCAGGTTTGTTTGAAACCCACGGTTCAAACGTGTGGTTTGACCGCGAGGCGAAAGCCCTTTTGCCGGCCGGTTTTGAAGACAAAAAGCGCAGCCCAAAGGGCCAGTTCAAGAAAGAAACTGACATCCTCGATGTCTGGTTTGACTCGGGAACCAGCCACCAGGGTGGCATGGTCGATAAAGGCCTTCCCTATCCGGCTGACCTGTATCTTGAAGGATCGGATCAATACCGCGGGTGGTTTAACTCGAGTTTGTCCACCGGCATCGCCCTCACCGGCAAGAGTCCATACAAAGGGGTTTTGACCCACGGATTCGTGCTTGATGGCGCCGGGCGAAAAATGAGTAAATCCATCGGCAACGTCGTCGACCCGATTAAAGTCATGAACCAACTCGGCGCCGATATTCTGCGTCTTTGGGTCGCCTCGGTCGATTATCAAAGCGACGTACGAATCAGCGAAAAAATGATTCGTCAAGTCTCCGAAACGTACCGAAAAATCCGCAACACCGTTCGCTTCATGCTCGGCAATCTCGCCGACTTTGACCCTGCCCGCGATGCCGTAGAGGTGGATTCACTCCGCGACGTCGACCGTTACATGATGCTTAAAATTGACGAGTTAACGACCCGCGTGAACCGTAGCTATCACGCGTATGAATACGATGACGTCACGCGGCTCATCATCAACTTTACCACCCGTGAGTTGTCGGCGTTTTATCTCGATTATGCTAAAGACGTGCTCTACATCGAAGCCAAAGAAGACCCGCTTCGCCGGGGCGCACAGACCGTCATTCATGAAGCGCTGCGGCGGATGTTGACCTTGATGACACCAATCATGCCGCACACCACCGAAGAAGCGTATCAACACCTTCCGGGTCGGCAAGAAAAGAGCGTCTATTTAGAAAACATGCCTGAACCGCGTTTTACGCATGATCGGGCGTTGGTTGAAAAGTATGATGCTTTCATGAAGCTGCGTGACCGTGTACTCAAAGCGCTTGAAGAAGCGCGCGAACGTAAAACCATCGGCAAAAGCTTGGAAGCCGAAATTGTGCTTTACCCGGGCGACCAGGCGAAAGCCTTGCTTGATTCCATCGACCGTCTCGACAAATTGTTCATCGTCAGCGCCGTGACAATCGCTGAAGGCAAAGGCGAGTACGTCTTTGACGAACTGTCCATCGACGTCCGTCGCGCGAAAGGCGATACGTGCAGCCGGTGTTGGCATGTGCGCACACTTAATGACGACGAACTCTGCCCGCGTTGTGACACCGTGCTCAACGGATAACGCGTTGCATTTCACCGCAAAATCAAGTAAACTATGTACACAATGGAGGTGAGCACGGTGACTGTCACCATCACTTGGAAACACAGCATGTTTTACGTGTTGGGATGCCTGTTCATCGCCTTTGGTGTCGTCATGATGATTCGCGCCGACATCGGCACGAGTCCTTGGGATGCGTTGCACGTGGCCATGGGTCGGCGCACCCCACTGACCATCGGCGCCTCGACTGTCGTCGTCGCCACCACCGTGACGCTGTTTGTGACAATCACCCGACGTCGCCTTAAGTATGCGTTAATGGCAGTACCAATCGTGCTCGTGGGCGTCGCCATCGACGTGTTCGATTTGGTGATTTTCGCGCGCTTTTGGCCCAACCTGATTACCGTGCGCATTGCGCTTTTTGCCTTAGCCCTCGCGATTATGCCTCTCGGCGGTTCTTTGTTGATTATCTCAACGTATCCCGCGGGGGTATTCGACGAATCGATGTATGCCTTGATGCACCTGTTTAAAACACAGCGACTTGTGCTTGTTCGCATCATTCAAGACGCCACCCCGCTCACCCTCGCGGTGCTCATCACGTGGGTTTCTTACCGCGACATTGGCACGGCAGGACCGGGCACGTTGCTTTTTGTGGTGCTCGTCGGTCCGCTATTAAAAACGTATGTGAAATCCTTTAGGAGGTATTTGATGAAACTGAATAAAATGATTGACCACACTTACCTTAAGCCCGTCGGAACCAAAGAAGACATCGACGCGCTGCTTGAAGAAGCCATTGAACACGACTTCAAAAGCGTGTGTGTCAACCCCGCTTGGGTCGCTTACGCAAGCGACAGTCTAAAGAAATCGGACGTACTCGTGTGCACGGTCATCGGTTTTCCCTTAGGCGCAAGCACCACGCGCACAAAAGTTTATGAAACCGAAGATGCGTTGCGCAATGGCGCACACGAAATCGACATGGTAATCAACGTCGGTTGGGTAAAGGCCGGTCACTTCGACGACGTGGAAAAAGAAGTTCGCGCCGTCAAAGATGCCTGCGGTAATCGCGTTCTTAAAGTTATTTTGGAAACGTGTTATTTAACCGACGACGAAATTCGTCGCGCCAGCGAAGCGAGTTTTGCGGCTGCCGCCGACTTCGTCAAAACATCCACCGGCTTCGGGTCAGGCGGCGCCACCTTAAACGCGGTCAAAATCATGGCGGATGTCGCCAAAGGCCGTGGTGTGAAAGCCAGCGGTGGCGTAAAAACACGTGAAGATGTCGAGATGATGATTGAAGCGGGCGCCACCCGCATTGGCACCAGCAGCGGCGTCTCACTCATGCAAGGCAAAACCACGGAAAGCGATTATTGATAGGAGGACTTATGAGCACACCACACATTGAAGCGACACAAGGCGACATTGCCAAAACCGTTCTCATGCCGGGCGATCCTTTACGCGCAAAGACGATTGCGGACACGTACCTCGACAACGTCACACAGTTCAACACTGTTCGCAACATGTTTGGCTACACCGGAACCTATAAAGGCAAGGTCATAAGCGTCATGGGAAGCGGTATGGGCATGCCATCAATTGGAATCTACTCCTACGAACTTTACACTAAGTACGACGTTGAAAACATTGTCCGCATCGGCTCGTGTGGCGCCTACAGTGACACGCTGAATCTTTACGACGTCTTGCTTGCCGAAAGCGCCTACAGCGAGTCAACTTACGCATACGTTCAATCAGGCACGTATAAACAACACTACACCTACCCGTCAAAACACTTAAACGAACGACTTGAAGCGGCGGCCCACGAGCTTGCCATCCCCATCACCAAAGGCACGATTCATTCGAGTGATGTCTTTTATCGCGAACGTTTCGACGACTACAAAACGATTCGCGATGACCACGGTGCCATCGCCGTGGAAATGGAAGCGTTTGCGCTGTTTCACAACGCCAAACAACTCGGTAAAAACGCCGCGTGTTTGTTAACGGTGTCGGATTCGCTTGTGACCAAAGAAGCGACCTCGGCCAAAGAGCGTCAAAACGCGTTCACCAACATGATGGAAATCGCACTTTCGCTCGCCGAATAAAAAGTGCTTCGGCACTTTTTTTCTGGAGGTTATATGAAGCTATACACCACAAGCCATCACCACGTCACGTACCAACACATCCACACAGACCAGTTTAAAACCCGCATCGTCACGGTGCGGTTTTTCAGCAAGCTTTCAGACAAAACGGCAACCGCTCGTGCCTTAACCGTGGCGATGATGAAGTCAAAAAATGTCAGTTACCCATCGCGTAAACTCGCCACCAAACGGTTGGAGCAATTATACGACGCGGTGTTGCACGGCAGTTCAACCAAGCTTGGCACCCAACACGTCAACCAGTTATCAATCGTCTACATCGACCCGCGTTACGCTGATGATGCGACGCTGGAAACCGACGCCTTGGCTTTCTTGCGTGAGACCATTTTTACCCCCGATTTCGATCAAAAAACGCTCGATGAGGAGAAACGCTTCTTACGTGATTACTTTTCTGCCGAATACGCCAACAAAACTCGCTACGCTCAGCGACGTCACCATGATTTGCTGTATGCCGATTATCCGTACAAAACGCGCGCTTACGGCACACTGCGGCACATCGATGCCATCACCCTCGACGACATCAAGGCGTGCCATCGCGCAATGATCCATGATAACCACATCTATGTCACTGCCATGAGCGCAGCGTCACCTAAGGCGTATGAACGAACCTTAGCCGAGGCATTGCCCTTACACGGATCCGCGTTACGCACGCCGATAATGTATCGGCACGATTTTGAGCCAAAAGCTGATGTATTTGAGACCGAAGACGTCAGTCAAGATCGTGTCTTTTTGACCTATCAAAGCGGTGTGTATTACCGCGATCCCGACTACGTGGCGATGATTGTCTTCAACCATCTGCTAGGGGAAGGCAGCGATTCGCTGCTGTTTCAATATGTCCGCGAGACACTCGGGTTGGCGTATTATGTGTATTCCTCCTACTCGCCAAACACCGGGTTGGTGACGATGGCATCGGGCATGACCTCATCCAACGTCTCCCAAGGACTCGAGGCGATGCGTGATGTGCTTAAGCGCGTGCGCGCAGGTGACTTCACGGACACCGATTTAGCGCTCGCTAAAACGAACGTCAAAAGCCAGTTCAAACAAAGTTACGACAGCGCCGCCGGGTTATCGCTACGCGCGCTGCGCACGGCACTGTTCAACGTGCCTTTTAACGAAAAAACCATGTTGCAAACGGTGGAAGGTGTGGGCAAAGACACCATCGTTCGCCTCGCCCAAAAACTACAACCGCTGTTTCACTACCGCCTCGGGAAGGAGGAGTTTGATGCAAACGATTGAGTACAAAGCCTTTGATGAGCGCATTACCAAGTTTCGTTTGCACGACCGGTTGGATGTCGTCGTCATTCACAAACCGCGCTTTTCTAAGACGTATGTGACCTTAACGACACCACTCGGCTCCATTCATCGCCATTATCGCGACGAGGCAGGCACGCATGAGACGCCGGCGGGCATCGCCCATTTTCTCGAACACAAAGTGTTTGAGAAAAACGGCGTGGATGTGTCAAGTGAGTTTGCGCGCGATGAAGCACAAGTCAACGCCTACACCGAACACACCAAAACCACCTACCTGTTTCACGCCACCGCTAACGTGTTTGAGCACGTCAAACGGCTGCTGACGATGTTTTTTCAGCCCGATTTCACCGACGCCGGGGTGGCGAAAGAAAAAAACATCATCGCCGAAGAGTTGAACATGCACCTCGACGACCCTTATTACCAACAATACCACGCGGTGCTGAATCAGCTTTTTCACAAGCACCCCGTGCGTGAAGACATTCTTGGCACAAACACGAGCATTCAGGCCATCACCACCGACGCATTAAGAACCATGCATCAGGCTTATTATCGTCCTGATGTGTGCACGCTCACCGTGGTTGGTGACATCGACATCACGGCCTTTCACGATGCTCTTAGCACCCAGGTTACCTTGCCTAATACCACCACACGACGTCCGTATCATCCTCTCATCGATGAACCTCATCACGTGCGCACGCGCCACCAAACACTAGCTCTCGACGTGCTCGTGCCAAACGTGCTTCTCGGCATCAAAACCCTTCCCGAAGGACCGATGAACCCACGCCGACGTATCAAACGTCATTTGGCGATGACGATGCTATACGACCTCGTGTTTGGCAAAAGCACTGATTTGTATGAAACGTTGCTTGACGATGGACTCATCAATGACTCGTATGGACTTGACATTCAGCTTGAAGCCTCCTACGGTTACGTGCTGATCGGCAGCGAAAGCCATCAACCAGATGCGCTCATTCAGCGACTGCACGACGTGCTGATGACCTTGTCCACCCATCCCACTTCGCATGATGATTTCGCGCGCTATAAAAAACAAACCCTCGGGGGATTTGTGATGTCACTTGACAGTTTAGAATACATCGCGCATGAAACCGCACGCCACATCAAAGACGGCTTGCTGTTCCACGATGTGCTTGACATCGCCCGAAGCGTTACCTTCGACGATGTGCTGGCGCTGAAACAAGACGTCGCCGAAGAACGCATTGCCGTGACCTTGGCCGTGCCGAACGCGAAACAAAAAAAGAACACGTTGTGATGAACGGCACCCTGTCAACTGGATTGGATATGTCCACTATGTGGGGCTCGATCATCGGGGCGTGTTTTTTCATGGTTTGGCCGCGGTGCGAACCAAGGTGAAGATGTCTGTGTAAATGTTCTGACGTGACCGCTCGTTCAAAAGCTCGTGTCTGGCGTTGGCGTACACGCGAAACCGGGCATTCGTAAACCCAGCGTGTTGGAAAAAATGATAGAGGCGTTTAAGGCCGACACCATACTCGCAAAGCGCATCTTCATCCCCGCAGAGCAACGCCACTAGATGGTCTGTGTGGTTGATGCGGGCCGCACGCCGATTTTGTGCTTTCATGAGCATGTTAATCAGCGCCAGTTGCGTGGCGATGGTTGGTGAGCGGCCGGTCATGGGGTCGTCTAAGTATTCGCGTTGTTTATCGGTGTCGCTGGTTGTCCATTCATGACGTTGTTCGATGAGCCCATCTTTTTGCATTGAACGAATCGGTTTTTCATGCATGAAGCGTGTGAAAAAAGGGCTGAGGTGTTGTGGTCCTTTGACGCGCCGAATCCAGCGTGCGATTCGGCTGGCGATTAGCAAGTGGTGGGCGGGCACAATCCCGCTGCCGATGAGCACGACGCCGTCGTATAAATCTTTATGTTCAAACATCAACGCGCGTAAGACAAACGCACCCATCGAATGGCCAATTGCCACCATCGGCAATTGAGGAAATTCGTTGCGAACCCGTTCACGCACCACCCGAACCCCTTCAATCAGCAAGGTCTCACCATCGGCATCGGCGATGTGGATTCTATCGTCGTAAAGGGCGCTTTTCCCATGACCGTGTTGGTCATGGACGAAAACGAAATAACCCGCTTCGCACAACGTCGAAGCGAACTCGCGGTATCGCCCGGCGTGTTCGCCCAAGCCGTGAACCAGTTGGATGACGGCTTCGGGAAGGTCTTTTGGTCGATACATCTCAACGTGCAGGTCAAATCCATAGCGGTCTTGCACGACCGCTTTTTCGATTCTCATGTGCAGGCCCCTTTCCTCACCCAATTATACCATGATTATGTGAAAAACAAACGCGTTCATGGTGGGTAAGAATGAACCAACGCCTTGGTCTTCCACAGCGTATCTGATATAATAACCCCAAGGAGCGATAATCATGAGTGGACCGATTCGCGGCTTGAATCGTCAAAAACGTTCGGCTGAAATGGCCGTGTTTATCGGCACGTTGATGTTTGTGCCAGCCTTTTTGGCCGTCGTGTTTGGGATTACCTTGGCGATTGCGTTTGCGGTGGCGGGTTTAGTGTTGATTATTGTCGGCGGGATGCGTCTTTCCCGCATGCTTTATGATGTCAAACGTGGTATGCTGTTTCACTGGTTGGCGCCACGAGGCATCGCATTTACCTTTGATCCCCATCACGGGCTTTCGCCGACGCAACTGGCCACGTACGCGCAGTTAAAATCGGGACAACGTACATGGCGGAAGAACATGATTATCGGCGACATGGCATCGGTGCCGTTTGTTTCTAGCGATGTCATTATCGACACCGAACAGCCCGATCGTTTCGCGGGACGCATCTATGTTTTCGCGTTTCCTCACGCGTTTAAACAGCGCCTCGTTTGCACACCGAAAACGACCAATGGCGATGGCGGTACGGCGAGTGATGACACCACAGCGCGCACCGTGTTTAGCGAACACTTCACCGTGCGGCCCATCCATGAACGGTTCATCTCGCACTTATTTACGCCACACGTCACCGATACTGTCATAAGGCTTCATAATCTAAACCGTGGGAACGTGTCTCTCACCGTGCACGATGACAAGCTGACTGTCATCATCAACAAAAAGCGCGTGCTCCGTTTTCAGCTGTTTAAGCCGCTTGACGAATCGCTATTTCACTCCCTACAACAAGACATTGTCTTCATTAAGCGGTTAATCGAAGACATCAAAGGCAACGATTCGTTGTTTGTGAAGGAAAAACCAACTTTACGTTAGCAATCAATCTTGAGAAAGTCCCATCAGACACCAAGGTTTGGTGTCTTTTTTTGTGGTGAACATGAAAAATCAACAGACAATTGCCGCAAAACGGCGTCAAAGCCACCGCTAACGCTCCGTGCATATGCGCGCGCTTCTGCGTATGATGGAGTCAAAAAGGAGGACAACATGGTTAATCAAGTTATCATGGTCGGACGGTTGGTTTACGACCCCGAACTGCGTGTGCTCGATGATGGAAAGCGTGTCGCCACGATTACGCTTGCGTTGCAGCGCAGTTTCAAGAACGCTGAAACCGGCACCTACGACACCGACTTTCTTCGCTGCACTCTGTGGAGTGGCATCGCTGAAAACACCGTGCAATACTGCAAGAAAGGATCGACCATTGGCGTTAAAGGCCGCCTCGCGCAACGCTTCTTTGAGTACGGGGACGAACAATCCTTTTCCTATCCTGAAATCATCGCCGAGAAGGTCACGTTCATCAACCATCCCAACAAACCTTCAAACGACGCATCGTCTTGACGGATTCTCCCCCTTCCTAGCGTCCGAGGAACCCTATCCTCGGACGCGCTTTTTCTGGTTGCTTGTGGTCGCTTGTGGTATAATGTAATTCGAAAAGGGGTGGAAACATGAAACAATACTTAGCGTTTTTAAATCATATTCTTGAAAACGGCATAGAGAAGCAAGATCGCACGAACACCGGCACCATTTCCACCTTTGGGTATCAGATGCGCTTTGATTTGTCAGCAGGTTTTCCGTTGTTGACCACGAAAAAAGTGCATTTCAAAAGCGTGCTACACGAACTGCTTTGGTTTATTCGCGGCGAAACAAACATTCGACCGCTCGTCCTTGAGAACGTGCGCATTTGGAACGAATGGCCTTACGAACGCTTCAAGCAATCACCAGAATATAACGGCGAAACGCTTGAGGCGTTTGTCGATACAATCCGCGAAGACGAAGCCTTCGCCCGACAGCACGGTGGCCTCGGGCCGCTTTACGGCCACCAATGGCGGAATTTTGAAGGCGTTGACCAACTGAAACGCGTGCTTAATGAAGCCAGAAAAAATCCCGACTCTCGTCGCTTGCTTATCAGCAGCTGGAATCCATACCGCATTGAAGCAATGGCTCTGCCTCCTTGTCACGTGCTTTTTCAGTTTTACATCGCCGATGGAAAACTGTCATGTCAACTGTATCAGCGCAGCGCCGATGCGTTTCTCGGGGTTCCCTTCAACATTGCAAGTTATGCGCTCCTAACACACATGATGGCGCAAGCCCTTGACCTTGATGTGGGGGTCTTCGTTCATTCTATCGGCGACGCGCACATCTATAAGAACCACCTTACGCAAGTGAAAACTCAACTCGGACGGACGCCAAGAGCGTTGCCGACGCTTTGGCTAAACCCGGACGTGACTGATCTCTTTGCGTTCACGGCAAACGACATCGAACTACGCGATTACGACCCGCATCCCGCATTGAAAGGAAAGGTGAGTGTCTGATGTTATCGATTTTAGTAGCGTACGATGAAGGCAAAGTCATTGGAAAAAACAACGACCTTCCCTGGCACCACGAAGAAGATCTGAAACACTTTCGCAGATTGACAAAGAACCACGCGTGCCTGATGGGACGCAAAACCTATGAATCAATTAAGCAACGTCTAGGCACACCGCTTCCCGAACGCACAAACTATGTGGTGACCAGCCGTTCAATCGATGATGACATCATCCTCGTCAACAATCTTGACGACTTCATCGACCGCCACAAGCACAGCGATGAAGAGGTGTTTATCATTGGTGGTGAGCAGCTCTATCGCGCGACGCTGCGGCATGCAAAAAGGCTCTATATTACCCACGTTAAAGGCACGCACGAGGGCGACACATTCTTCCCCGATGTTGATTTTTCGAAGTTCGAACGCGTGTATCACAACGACCGTGGCGATCTTTGTTTTGCGCTGTATGAGAGGATATAACGCATGGCGACATTTATCTTTATCATCCTAACGTTGACGGGCACGCTGGCCAGTGGATTCCTGTTCGGAATGGTGACGCTGTCGTGGCGGCTGGCGCTTTGGCCGGTGGCGCTCTTGGTGAGCGGCGTGGCGGCATTCATAGTGTTTTTGTTGTTTATGTACGTATGGGGATTGACAACACGGAAGGTCAATGCGCATAACCTGAGAGGGCATCGAATCGTCAACAGCATTCTTCGTTTGGCGCTTACATTGCTCAACGTTAAACTCGTCGTCACCGGGAAAGAAAACATTCCTGAGGCGGGAAAAACATTCGTGTTTGTTTGCAATCATCAGGAAAACTATGATATTATAGCCATTAAACCGGTGTTCAAAGACCATCCCCTCAACTTTATTGCCAAACAGACGATTTTTGACTGGCCCATCATCGGCCGTCTTGCGTGGGTCCTTGGCAATGTGCCAATTGCCCGTGACGCTGATCGTAGCGCGGCCGAAAGCATCGTCAAAGGCATCAAGCTTATCAAATCCGGTATTCCCATGGCGATATTTCCCGAAGGCAAACGCACCTTCAGCAACACGATGATTGCCTTTAAACCCGGCGCCTTTAAACTGGCAATGAAACCAAAGGCGGACATTTTGGTTGGCACCATCTACAACTTTTCAAACATCTTTAAGGGTTGGCCTTTCAAGCGACAAACCATTTACTTGCATATTCATCCCATCATGCCAAGCGACACGTATGAGGGTTTGAACAGCATCGAACTCTCCAAACAGGTCAAAAGCATGATTCAAACACAGCTTGACCGTTACGAAGCAACGCTCTAACACCTTGATAGAAGGAGATGATACCATGCGTATGGTCGACATCATCGAAAAAAAACGCGACAATAAACCACTCTCGAAAAAGGAAATTACCCACTTCATTGAAGGCTACGTTCGTGAACGGATTCCAGATTATCAAGCGAGCGCCCTATTGATGGCAATTTACTTCAATGGCATGACCGACGATGAAGCCACCTTTCTCACCGAAGCAATGCTGCAAAGCGGGAACATCATTGATCTTTCGGCCATCTCCGGCACCAAAGTGGATAAACATTCAACCGGAGGAGTCGGCGATAAAACAACGCTTGTGCTCGGTCCCCTCGTGGCTTCGTGTGGCGCAAAATTTGCCAAACTGTCCGGACGTGGCCTCGGTCACACGGGAGGCACCCTCGACAAACTAGAGAGCATCGACGGCTTTAACGTGAACCTTGACAACGACCGTTTCGTCGCACAGGTAAACACGCTCAACATTGCCGTTGCCGGCCAAACGAGCAAACTCGCGCCAGCCGACAAAATGCTCTATGCCTTACGCGACGTCACCGGCACCGTGCCGAGCATACCCTTGATAGCCAGCTCCATCATGAGCAAAAAGCTCGCCGCTGGCGCCGATGTCATTGTGCTTGACGTTAAAATCGGTGAGGGCGCCTTCATGAAAACCATCGAAGACGCAAGAAATTTAAGCCGCTTAATGGTAAAAATCGGCGAGAATTTCGGTAAAAAAGTCATCGCCTTCATCACCGACATGAGCGAACCGCTTGGCAACGCCGTCGGCAATAAACTCGAGGTCATCGAAGCGATACGCACACTCCAAGGCAACGGCCCAAGCGACCTGCAAAAGCTTTCGACAGAGATTGGCAGCTACCTCGTGCACCATGCCGGTTTAACCGACTCCCTCAAAGACGCGAGAAAGATGATTGAGCAAAAGATCGCGTCGCTTGAAGCAAACGATAAGTTCCAAGCGCTCATCGAAGCCCAAGGAGGTAAACTGCCCGACCTTAACGATTACATCCACACCCGCGATCTCATCGCCGTCAAAAGCGAGACGGGTGGCTACGTGGAGAAACTTAATGCGCTTGATATCGGGTTGGCGGCCATGCGCCTTGGCGCCGGACGTGAAACCAAAGACGACGTCATTGACACCGATGTCGGGATTGTCCTCAACAAAAAAGTAGGCGATAAAGTCGAAAAAGACGACGTACTTGCCTACATCTACAACAACAAAGACGACATCACCGACGAAGTGAAAATGGTGCTCAGCGCCTACACCATCGTTGAACACGCCGTCGAAAAACAACCATTGATTTTAGAAATCATTGCCTAATCTGGCAACCGCATGAGCGGTTGCCTTTTTCATCTGACAACGACGTGCTTGCGACAGCGGACAAAGCCACGTATAATGAGGGTAGCACAGTTTAGGAGGAAGTCATGAAAAAATTCAAGAACGCCCGTTCGAAACTGAGCGTTCAAACCTTTAAACATCCGCGGATTTTCATCATCCTATCCATGGTGATAATCAACATCCTCATCCTTATTGTCGCAGCCATCATCGCCGTGGTGATTGAAAATGATTACTCCAACATCATCACCGCCTTCACCGACGGCAGCGTCAAATGGATGTTGACGCCCAACGCCATCTTAACGATTAACGACCCCGCAACCTTGGTGCTTGCGGTCGGTGTGCTGATTATTGGCCTTGTGCTTTTTTCGGGCACCATCATCGCCTTGACGACCAACACCCTTAAGTCGTACTTTGATAAAAAGCAAGCGGGCAGCGGAAAAGTGTACCTCGAAGACCATATCCTTGTGCTTAACTGGAACCATAAAATCCCGGCGCTCGTGGCGGACTTGCTTTATGTGAAAAGCCGTCGCGTCACGGTCATTATTCTTTCGGACGTTGATAAAACCCACGCCGAACGACAACTGCGAGATGCCATCGATAAGACGGATGCAAGCAAGAAAATGCGTGCCAACCTAAACGTGCTCGTGAAAACGGGCGATCCACTTCTTAAAGCCGACCTCGAGGATGTCTCGATTGCCGAAGCACGCGCCGTGCTCGCCATGAACAAGGAGTTTCCAAGCAGTGAGGGCGGCGTGGCCAAAAGCGACCTTAACATCGTGAAAATCATCCTTGGCATCGCCCAGTTGGACTTAGCACGCAAACCGAACATCGTCGCTGAAATCAAAGATTACCGAACCAAAGCTAAGCTGGAGACGATGAACCGTGTCGTCGATCGTCTAAGGGATTTCGACATCCTTCCGATATGTTTCGACCGGCGGCTCGGTCAAATCATAGCTCAAACGATCATCGAACGAACGATGGAAGACGTTTATCTCGCGCTCTTTTCGTTTGCTGGCAGCGAAGCGTACCGCATCGAGAACATCACGTTCAACGACGTGCTAATGCAGCACAGCCATGTGACACCGCTTGCTAAAGAAGGCGACGATGTCTACGTGCTCGCCGACAACAATAAAGACAAGATGATGCGTGAGCCCACCCCATTTACCGCTGAAAATATTACGATGAAGCCATGGGATGAAAAGCGCATGGACGATGTCTACATCGTTGGCGAAAACAACAAACTGCCCTTTATTCTCGAGGCGTTTGACGCGTATGAACGCCTTCACAACAGCGCGTTTCACGCCACCCACATGCCTTATGATCGCTTGGATGAGCTGATTCACGAACTTAACGGCAAAACCACGCCGGCCACGGTGCTGCTTTTGAGCGAAGATGCCAAGGAAAGCGACGCGCTTGACGCCCAGGTTATCGATGCATTAATTCGTCTTGAAAGCGCCTTGCCAAAAGAAAAACGACACATCATCGTTGAACTGCTTGATCCAAAAAACGATCGTCTAATCAAAAACTTTAACATAGAAAACACCATCATCAGCAACAAACTCATCTCCCTGATGCTTTCAAAAATCGCCTTGTTTCCTGAAACCGCTTCGTTTTATGACCACTTGTTGACCATCGAACCGAGCGCCGAAGGCCGGGATGATTACGCCATTGTCGTCAAGCGTGCTGAGACGCTCTTTGACGTCGCTTTCCCATGGCAAACCGGGTCGGTTAAACACTTTATCCTCAGCGTCTATCAAGCCAGCGACAAACGATTGATGCCGATGGGGTTTGTCAAAGGCCATGAAGCGACGCTGTTTGAAGGCAACCTTCACGCCGAAAAAGCATGCGTCATCGAATCCGATGATCGCATCATTCTCATGAAATTATAAGGAGGGTTACGTATGATTGATGTTATTCATTTTTATCGGGTCGAAGACCTCGACGCGGTCAGACACTTTTACGGAGATGTGCTTGGCCTCCGCTTGGTGAAAGACCAAGGCGTGTGCTTAATCTACGATTGCGACGGCCACGGCAACATCGGGTTTTGCACGCACCACCCCAAACAAACGGCTAGCGCCACCTGTATCACCTTTGTTTACGACACCAAAGAAGCGGTGGACGCGATGCATGCGAACGTCAAAACACACGTTAAATCCCTTGGTGAACCCACAGTCAATGAACGGTTTCGCATCTACCACTTTTTCGCCCGTGATCACGCGGGGTTGACACTCGAATTTCAAGTCTTTTTATGATAAAAACCGCTAAGGGTTTCGCTTGCGATTTCCTTGGTATCTGGTATAATACGATTGTCGAACAAAACAGGGGAGCTCGGAGAACCGGGCTGAGAATATTCTTGATACGAGAATAGACCCGACCTGATCTGGGTAATGCCAGCGTAGGAACGTTTTTTCACGCAGGTTTTGTCTCTGATCGGGACAAAACTTTTTCTTTTAAGGAGTGATACCGTGAGTGACACCACCCGTGTTAACCCGCAAAACGAGCGGACCCGCGCGATGACCGAAATCGCAATATTCGTGGCGTTTGCGTTTGTCCTTGAAGTCATTTCCAAAATCTTTCCATCGATGCCCCAGGGCGGTTCAGTGAGCGTATCCATGGTGCCGATTATCGTGTTGGCTTACCGTCGGGGCTTGCTTGCAGGCATCGGCGCCGGGTTGGCCTTTGGCCTTCTCAACGCCATCTTGGCCGGATTCTATGCTGTGCATTGGGCATCGATTTTCCTCGATTACTTCATTCCCGCGGGCGTTTGGGGATTGAGCGCGCTGTTTTTCCTGTGGCTTGGTCGCAACAAGACCACACCGTTTGTCGTGTCGGTCATCGTCGTCGGCCTCTTGCAGTTTATGTCGCACTATGCCTCGGGAGTGTTGTTTTATGGCGAGTTCGCCCCTGAGGGAACGCCAGTGTGGCTGTATTCCTTGACCTATAATGCTTGGTACATGGTGCCCTCAATCGTCTTAAGTGCCATCATCATTGTCTGGATTTGGAAACGCCTAAAACCGATGCTTACCGAAGAACTGCTCAACCGCAATCTTTTCTAGTTGCTTCCCTGTTTGTCGACACGGCCGCCCTCGGGCGGCTTTTTCTTTGTGCGTGCTGCGCCGAAAATGGTGTATAATGAAACTATACCAAGGGAGGTGTTTGTGATGCGCATCGTGTTTGTTGGAAGCGAAGCGACCCCGTTTGCCAAAACCGGCGGCCTCGCCGACGTGCTCGGCAGTTTGCCTCAAGCGTTGGCCAAACGTGGGCTTGATGTCGAATTGATTTTACCGATGCACCGAACCATTAAACGCCAGTACCTTGATCAAGCGACGTTCCTCGAAGCGTTTGAGATACCAATTCACACTAAACAAGAGTATGTCGGTGTGTATCAACTGACGCACGGCAAGGTGAAAATCACCTTGATTGACAACGATTATTATTTTGGGGCCCGAGACACGTTGTATGGTCATTACGACGATGGTGAACGCTACGGCTATTTTAATCAAGCAGTCCTCGCCACCATCGACAAGCGAAAAATCTATCCGGACATTTTGCATCTCCACGACTGGCAAACCGGTCTCATCCCCTTTTATCTGGACACCCAATACCAAACCAATCTCGCCTTTGCGAGCGTAAAAACCGTCTTCACCATCCACAACATTGCCTATCAAGGACATTTTGACACAGGCGTGCTACCTTACCTCAATGCCCCTGAAGACGCACGACTGATGTTTGATGGTCACGTCAACTTCTTGAAAACCGGCATCGCCACGGCTGACCGAGTTACCACGGTGTCCAAAACCTACGCTGAAGAGCTGATGCATGAGGCCTACGCCGAGGGCATGCACACCGTGCTCAACGTGCGCCGCCGCGATTTCATCGGCATCATGAACGGCATCGACCCCGAACAGTTCGACCCGCGTCGTGATTCGGATATCGCGCATAACTATGGGTTAAACAACTACGTTCAAGGTAAGCGTGAAAACAAACAAACGCTGATCGACGCTTTTAACCTTGTCGAAGAAGACACGCCATTGATTGGCGTGGTCAGCCGCCTCACCGAAGCAAAAGGATTCCCCATCGTCGAAGGGGTGCTCGAGAAGTTTCTGGAAAACCGCCACCTACGTTTTGTGTTGCTTGGCAGCGGCGAGGCTGACATCGAGGGCTATTTCGATGCCTTGAGCCGTCACTACCCAAGCCGCGTTGCCGTGCATTTTGGTTACAGCGATGCCCTTGCCAGACAAATATACGCCGCTTCGGACTTTTTCTTGATGCCATCACGCACAGAGCCGTGCGGTCTGGCACAACTGATTGCGATGCGTTATGGCACCTTGCCCATTGTCCATGAGACTGGCGGTCTCAAGGATTCGGTGCTCCCCTACAACAAATACACCCATGACGGCACAGGGTTCAGTTTCTTTGATTACACCCCTGAGGCGCTTTCTAGCGTACTCCAACACGCGCTTGCGCTGTATCGTGACACCAAGCGTCACCGGCAGCTTATCCGTCGGGTGATGAAAGAAGATTTTGGCTGGGACCGTAGCGCCATGCGTTACGTTCGACTATATCACGACATATTGGAGGCATGACATGCACACATTGGCACTTATTTTAGCGGGCGGACGCGGCTCGCGGCTCGATTTGCTTTCTGAACACCGCGTCAAACCGGCGGTGCCTTTTGCCGGGAAGTACCGCATCATTGATTTCACCCTAAGCAACCTGTCAAATTCCGGCATCTACGACATTGCGATTTTAACCCAGTACTTGCCCTTGTCACTTAATGAGCACATCGGCACAGGCAAACCGTGGGATTTTGACCGACGCGACTCGCGATTGACGTTGCTTCAACCTTACAAGGAATGGTACCACGGCACCGCCGATGCCGTTCGCCAAAACATCCAATACATGCAACGCTCAACCGCGGACACGGTGCTGATATTGTCGGGCGACCACGTTTATAAAATGAACTACCAAAAGATGCTTGCGCATCACAAGACTACTGGCGCCGCGCTCACCATCGCCGTGCAGCCCGTGCCGTGGGAAGACACGCATCGCTTTGGCATTTTGTCGACCGACGAGGACACGCGCATCACAAAGTTTAGCGAAAAACCCACCGACGCCGACAGCAACCTCGCCTCGATGGGCATTTATGTTTTCGACAAACACGTCCTCCTCGATGCGATCACCACACTGGAACAAGAAGACCTCGATTTTGGCAAGCACGTCATTCCTTATTTGCTTTCAAAGGACGCATCAATCTACGCCCATGTCTTCAACGACTATTGGAAAGACGTCGGCACCTACGACGCGTACCTCGAAGCCAACCTCGAACTCACCGCCACCGTCGACAAAATCCCGTTAGACATGTATGATCGTCATTGGCGCATCTACACGCGCAGCGTTGAAATGCCTGCGGTTAAAATCGGTTCTAAGGCCAAGATTAGTCAAGCCCTGATTGCCAATGGCTGCATCATCGCCGGTGACGTTGAACGCTCAGTGTTAAGCCCCGGTGTCATCGTACATCCGGGCGCCAAAGTCAAAGACAGCGTCATTTTAAACGACTGTGAAATCATGCCCGGTGCGACGGTTGATCGCGCCATTTTGGACAAGAAGGTCGTCGTTGGTTTTAACGTGAAACTCGGTCACGGCAATGATTACACCCCAAACAAGGAAAAACCCGACTTACTTGAAAGCGGCATCAATGTGGTGGGCAAAGGCATCACCATACCCGATGGCACGACCATCGAACGCAACTGCCGCATCAGCCCCGGGGTCACGATTAAAGAGAAAATGATTCCAAGCGGCAGCACCTTGCGATAAAAAAAGCGTCCACGGACGCTTTTTTCACGCATCATGAATCGGTTGTGTGCCTTAAGGCCTTCCTTTTAGGAGTGCGTCCACGGCTCGCAAGTAATCAACCGCCGGTCGGTACCCCACATCAATGGCGATGCCTTCTTGTTTCAGTTCATCATAAGCGATTGATTTTCGACCTGTTTCAGCACGCGCCACAAACGTCTTTAACGCCTGGTAAGGAAGCAGATGCACCGTGCCGTGATGGACGAAACGAATCAACAAAAACGCCACGCCACCTTGCGCATCCACGGCCTTGAGATGATCGATCTGATGAGCGTGCACGTTGTTGATGGGAAACGCGGTTTTGTTGCGGGTTTCTTTGACGTCAAAATCGATGTAGACTCCACGGTAAACTCCGTTATAGTCGGTGGTCGATGGAATCTTATAGTACGCTTCGACGATTTTAGCTTTCTCCCGCGCTGGATAATCGACCCGCACAATTTGCACGGGCGTGGGTTTTTTATGAATGACGGCGTGCCCTTCACGTAAATAGTGGGCATTCGACTCATCAATCAATTTCTCTAAGGCCATGCCTCGGTTTTTCACGCCGACGCTTGGCCGGGCGTAATCGCCCTTTTTGGTTGGGTATTTAATCATCGTATCACCTACATCCAGTCTATCACATGAGGAAGAACTTGAGCGAGAAAAAAATCGTCGAATGCCTTCCCATATGATATAATGGGTTCGATATAAAGGAGGAACACACATGGCACATATTAAACTATTCGCGCTTGGAGGTCTGGGTGAAGACGGGAAGAACATGTACTGCGTCGAAATCGATGGAGGCCTTTTCATCCTCGATGCCGGGCTGAAGTATCCGAGCCAAGAACTGTACGGCGTGGACGCTATTTTGCCTGACTTTTCTTATGTAAAAAAACGTCATCAAGCCATCCGCGGCATCTTTTTAAGCCACGGTCACGAAGACCATATCGGTGCTGTACCGGCGCTTTTACGTGCGGTCAACGCTCCGGTGTACGGATCGAACTTTACCATCGCGCTGTTAAAAGACGCGCTGCAAGAACAAGGCATGAATCCCGAGGATTTTGCGTTGCACGTGGTGAAAAAAACCGATACCTTATCGTTCGGGAAAGTCCGCGTCAATTTTTACCAGACCACCCATTCGATACCCGAATCCTTTGGCATCGTCGTTGAAACCGAGGATGGCGCCATCGTCTACGCGCCCGATTACACTTTCGATCAAAACGTCGACGTTGCCTACCAAACGAGTTTTGAACGCCTCGCCGACATCGCCGGCAAGAAAGTGTTGGCGCTGTTGACAGAATCGCTCGGCAGCGAACGCCCCGGTCACTCGCACACCAGCCGTTCACTCGATCAAGCGCTTGAAAAAGCGTTCTTTAACGCGGAAAAACGCGTGGTGGTTTCGGCGTTCTCAACGGACATTTTCCGCATTCAAAAAGTCATTGATATCGCCGTGAAATACGACCGCACCATCGCCATCATCGGACGCCGTGCGCAACGCATGGTCGACATTGCGATTAACTTGGGATACATTAAAATCCCTAACGAAAAACTCGTCACGCTTAAGTTCATCGATGAAAAAAACAAGAACCTACTGGAAAACAGCCTTGTGCTGGTCACCGGCGACCGGCATGAGCCGTTTCATATGTTGCAGCGCATGGTGCGGAAACTCGACCGCCTTATTCACCTTAACGAAAGCGACACCGTGATCCTCATGACCCCGCCCGTGCCGGGCACCGAAAAAATCGCTGCACGCACGCTTGATGTGCTTTACCGAAATGACA
The DNA here is from genome assembly GCA_007132465.1 of Candidatus Izemoplasma sp. Lineage (GTDB taxonomy): Bacteria > Bacillota_I > Bacilli_A > Izemoplasmatales > Izemoplasmataceae > SLQR01. The sequence continues at coordinate 12,372 of SLOP01000024.1, read as the reverse complement.
TCAGCCTGGTGAAAATTGATAAAGACGCATTGCCGCCGTCGCATGCCTCAAGCGAGGACATTAAACTGCTCATTAACATTCTTAACCCTAACCACATCGTGCCCGTGATTGGTGAACATCGACACTTTTTTGCAATGAAAACCATCGTTCGCGCCATCGGCTTTGACGCCGAACGGATGCATGTCTTGGATAACGGCGACGTGCTCGAGTTTGAAAACGGCACGCCGCGTCCACACGTGTATTCAATCACCACCGGTGATGTGCTTGTCGATGGGATTCTTGAAGGCGACCTCAGCGAAGCGGTGCTAAAAGACCGTGAGATTTTATCCCAAGACGGTGTGCTCATGGTGATTGCCAACGTCGACCCAAAAAAGAAAATCACGCTTGGCGAGGTCGAAGTCCTCAGCCGGGGATTTGTGTTCATGAAAGAAAACGAAGCGCTTATCCAAGACGTCAAAGCCGTCTACGAACGCGTCGCCACCAAACAGTTCAACGCCCGCTACGTGGATTGGCGAAGCTTTAAAGAGGCGTTACGCGATGAAGTGAGCCGATTCTTATACCACGAAACCAAGCGCCGACCGATTGTTATTCCGGTGCTTATCGACACGCAGAAATGAGTTTTGTCATCGAACTCTTCGAGGCCAACCTCGACAAAGACGATGTGGCCCATCTCACGCCGAGACGCGGTGCTCGCGCCGTGCTAAAACATGACGAAAACCTGGTCTTAATCCACAACACCGCATGGAACCTGTACACGTTGCCCGGCGGTGGCATTGAACCCGGTGAAACCCCTGAAGCCGCGTTGCGTCGGGAAGTAAAAGAAGAGACGGGTTACGCCATCAAGGCCGTTCGGCCCACACTCATCGTTCGTGAACACTTCCGTGATTCTGTGTGGGAACACCACATGTTCGCATGCAAAACCGATGGACCGCCCGGCAAGGTGCACCGCGCTGAGGCAGAAAAGCACGCCGGCATGAAAACCATCATAGTGCCACTGGAAACAGCGCTTGAAATCTTCAGCACGCATGACACCGACCATCTACACGCCGACGCCATCATGCAGCGTGAACTGCTTGGTTTGATGCACAGTTTGTAAACAAATGTCCGCGCCGAAAACGGGCGCGGATTCGTTCTTTTTAGCGCCATTTTGCAATTTTAGCGTTCCTGTTTACAAACACCGTCAGTATGTTATAATTAAACAGGATTAATCTTAGGAGGTAACCATATCTATGGCTAAAATCGACACATTACAAGACTCACGCGTACGCATCGAAATCGATGTCACCGCTGAGCAATTTGATCACGGACTCGACCACGCGTTCGACAAAATCAAAGACGACGTTGAAATCAAAGGCTTCCGAAAAGGCAAAGTGACACGCAAAGTGTACGAACAACATAAAGGCGTTGAAACGCTTTACGAAGAAGCTTTGAACCACGTGGTTCAGGAAACCTATTTTGACGCCGTGCAAGCGCACGACCTTGAGGTCGTGGCACAACCGAAAATCGACCTCGACATCAACAACGTTGAAAAAGGCAAAGGCTTTACTTACACAGCGACTGTCGCCGTCAAACCCGACGTGGAACTGGGCGAGTACAAAGGCTTCGAATACGACGAAGAAAGCGTGGACGTCAGCGACGAAGAAATCGACGCGGAAATCGAACGCTTGCTTGGGCAAAACGCCGAACTCGTTGTTAAAGAAGACGGTGCCCTTGAGAAAAACGACACCGCGGTCTTCGATTTTGAAGGCTTTGTCGATGGCGAAACGTTCGAAGGCGGAAAAGCTGAGAATCACGAACTGCAGATTGGCAGCGGACAGTTTATTCCCGGGTTTGAAGACCAAATGCTCGGCATGAAACCCGGCGAGGAACGCGACGTCAACGTCAGTTTTCCCGAAGACTACCAAGCCGAACATCTCAAAGGCAAAGACGCCACGTTTAAAACCAAACTCCACGAAATCAAAGTGAAAGAGACACCGGAACTCAGCGACGACTTTGTGAAAGATTTGGATCGCGAGGGCATCGAGACGGTTGATCAACTCAAGACCGACACCAAAGCCACCTTAACCAAACAAAAAGAAGAACAATCCCGCAACAAAGTTGTCGACTTCGCCGTTGACAAGGCGGCATCCAACGCCACCATCACCGTGCCTCAGGAAATGATCGAAGAAGAAAAAAACCGGATGCTCGATAACACCAAGCGTCAAGCCCAACAATACGGCATCGACTTCGACACCTACTTGCAACTGACGGGCACCGATAAGGAAACGTTTGAAGCGAAGCTCCTTGACGACGCTAAGCGCTCAATCCGTTATAACCTCACTCTTGAGGCCATCGCTGAAAAGGAAGGCATCGAGGCCCAACAAGAGGACGTTGAGAAAATGTATGAAGACCTTTCAAAACAGTACAACATGGACGTCGAACAAATCAAAGCACAAGTAAATGATCGCGCGGTTGAACAACAGATCATCATCCGCAAAACCATCGACTTCCTCGTCGACAACTTAAAAACCGCATAACGCCGTGGGCACTTCTGAGGAAGTGCCCCTTTTAAGGAGCAAACCATGATTCAACTTGTCGTGCTCGATTTAGACAACACCACGTTAACCGCTGACAAACGCATCACCGAACGCACGGTTCAGACGGTGCGAAACCTTGCCAATCGCGGCGTGCTGTTTAGTGTGGCCACGGGACGTGCTTTTGAACTGACGCTTCCTTACGCCAACACACTCGGTGTCACGATTCCGTTCATCACAAACAACGGCGCACTGATAAAAGATAAAGACGGCACCATCCATCATCGACGCACGCTAACAACGACCGCCAAGCGCGACATGCTTTCGCACGCGCGTAAGCATGGGCTCGGCTTTACGACCTACACCGAAGATGGTTTTTACACCAATGACACCGAACGGATTCACGTGTATCGCGAATGGAATAAAGCGCATCCCGAAAGCCCAGTTCGCATTCATGAACACGAGAACACCGCCACACTGATTGGCATCGAGGCCTACAAGCTGTTGATGTTGGATGATGATTGCGAACGGTTCATGCGCAGCTATCGACAACACGAACAGCGTCACGACGCCGTCGTCATTCGAAGTCAAGACGCCTTCCTCGACGTCCTGCCACCGGCCACATCCAAAGCCAGCGCCCTCAACGTGCTGCTTAAACAGCTCGACATCGACCCGCAGCACGTGCTCGCGTTTGGCGACAACGATAACGACGCGGCCATGCTTGAGTATGTTGGCCGCGGGGTTGCCATGCCAAACGGCAGCGACCGCGCCAAAACCGCCGCCGATGACATCGCCGAAGCCGACAACGAATCGGACGGTGTCGCGCGCACACTGGAGACGTTGATGAACACGGGAGTATTTGGCCGATAGCTTGAGAAATGCACCTCGGTGGGCCCCCGTGCATGTTGGCAAAATCTCAGTCGTTTCACTTTGTAAATGTCTATAAATAAAGTATAATATCATATAATCAACTGGTCCGCATGAGGTCCGCATACCATTAGGCCCCACGAACCGTTCAAGAGAGGTGAACACAATGTACGACGCAAACAAAACCACCGAAGGAACCCTGCCCGCCATCGCCTTACGTGGTGTCGCGCCTTTCCCACACACCGACGTGCGCACGGAAGTCGGCCGCACCCTCAGCAAAACCGCATTGCTTGAAGCGGAGCGTAACCATGATGGCTACGTGTTTTTGCTGATTCAAAAAAACCCGATGGTGGAAAACCCGAAACAAGCGGATTTGTTATCTACCGGGCTCGTTGCCCGTATCGGCATTAAAATCAAATTGCCCAACGGCAATTTCAAGGTTAAATTTGATCCCATCGTTCGCGCTGAGCTCAAAGCGTTTGACGACATGAAGACGTATTTTTCAGCTGGCTTCGAGACCCGTCCTGCCAAAAGTGACGACGTCGACGAAGAAGTGGCCTTGGTTCGTATGATTGTCAAACAAGTCATGGATAACGCGCAAAACATTTTAAACAACCCAAAACAATGTCTCGAGGCCATTCAATCCGGCGTGTCAAGCGATAAACTCGCGGATATTTTGGCGAGCAATTTAAAAATATCTGAAAACCACAAGTTCAAGTACATTGAAGCACCATCGATTGAAAAACGACTGAATTACTTGCTTCAAGACATAGAAAAAGAGCGTCACATGAGTGAAATCGAAGATAAAATCAACCGCACGGTGAAGAAAAACATCGACGAAAACCAACGCGAATATTACTTGCGTGAAAAGTTGCGCGCGATTCAAGAAGAACTTGGTGACAAAGTCAAAAAAGAATCAGAAATTGAACAGCTTCGCAAGCAGATCAAAGCCAAGAAAATGCCTGAACACATCGAAGAAAAAGCGCTCTACGAACTTTCTCGCTATGAAACTCTGCCCGCCTCAAGCGGTGAGTCCGGTGTTATTCGCACTTACTTGGACTTTCTCATCGAACTGCCGTGGCATGAGCAAACCGACGATGAAACCGACATCAACAAAGCCGAAGCAGAGCTTGAAAGAACCCATTATGGTCTTGAAAAAGTTAAAGAACGCATCATTGAGTACTTGGCGGTGAAACTGCTCACAGGTAAAAACCCCCAAACCATTCTTTGCCTCGTCGGACCGCCGGGTGTCGGGAAGACATCGCTTGCGCAGTCAATTGCATCGGCGCTCCATCGTAAGTTCGTCAAGTCCTCGCTTGGCGGCATCAAGGATGAATCAGAGATTCGCGGGCACCGGCGTACCTACCTTGGCGCCCTGCCAGGTCGCATTTTACAAGGAATGAAAAAAGCGAAGGTTATCAACCCGCTTTTCTTGCTGGATGAAATTGATAAACTCGGTTATGACTACAAAGGAGACCCTTCGGCGGCCATGCTCGAGGTGCTCGATCCTGAGCAAAATCATCGTTTCAGCGACCACTACCTCGAAGACCAATACGACCTCAGCCAAGTGCTGTTTATCTCCACCGCAAACTATCTCGGCAATATTCCTGCGCCATTGCGCGACCGGATGGAGATTATTGAGCTGTCCAGTTACACGGAAATCGAGAAGTTCAACATTGCCCGCAAACACCTCATCCCTAAACAGCTGAAAAACCATGGCCTTGATGAGGAAAAAATCAGCATCGCCGACCAAGCTGTCATGAAAATGATTCGCGAATACACTCGCGAAGCCGGTGTGCGCCAACTCGACCGGCTCTTTGGCTCGATTATCCGTAAATCGATTAAGATTATCCTCGGTGACAAAGTTGAACACGTAGACATTGAAGAAGCGAACCTTACCGACTTCCTCGGCAAAGCCAAGTACACCGACCACGAGGCAGAAAAAGACGACCAAATCGGCGTCGCCACCGGGTTGGCATACACCCAGTTTGGCGGCGACACCCTGCCCGTTGAAGTCGCCTACTACAAAGGCAGTGGGAAGCTCGTCCTCACCGGCCAGCTTGGCGATGTGATGAAAGAATCGGCGCAAGCGGCGCTGTCTTACATTCGCGCCAACCACGAGAAATACAAGATTGACAAAGCCTTGTTCGATAAATCCGACGTCCACATCCACGTCCCCGAAGGCGCCATTCCGAAAGACGGCCCCTCAGCCGGGGTGACCATCGCCATCGCCCTCATCAGCGCTCTGACCCATAAAAAGGTTGACCATACCATCGGCATGACCGGTGAAATCACCTTGCGTGGCCGCGTGCTTCCGATTGGTGGTCTCAAGGAAAAAGCGATTGCCGCGCACCGCAGCGGACTGAAAAAAGTCATCATCCCGAAAGAAAACACGCGAGACATTGACGATGTGCCCGAATCGGTCCGTCAAGAGATTGAAATTATTCCCGTCGAGACCATCGACGAAATCATCAAGCACACGTTAGAAGCATAAGACGCGGGCAACCTTAGTTGCCCGCCTTCCTTACAAGGAGGTCTTGCGATGATACGCTCCGTGGAAAAACCGCTTACCGTTGTTGAACCACACGATTTTCCCGTGACCAACCATCCCGAGTTTTGCCTACTCGGTCGGTCGAACGTCGGCAAAAGTTCCTTTATCAACGCGTTGTTAAACCGCAAGAACGTTGCCTACACATCGCAAAACCCGGGAAAAACGCAGACCTTGAACTTCTATTTGGTCAACGACGCATTATACCTCGTCGACGTCCCCGGTTACGGGTATGCGCGTCGAAGCAAGGAAAAACGCAAAGCGTTCGGACGCATGATTGAACGCTACCTCGCCGCCCGCGACGAACTCAGACACGTGTTTTTGCTGATTGATTCACGGCATGACCCAACCAAAGACGACCTCTTAATGGTCGAGTTTCTACAGTATTTGAACGTGCCGTTCACGATTGTCGCGACGAAGGCCGACAAACTCTCAAACAACCAACAAAACGCCCACATGGAAAAACTAAAAAAACAACTCATGCTCGATGAGTACACGTCCATTGTGATGTTTTCAGCGGTCACCAGGCAAAACCGGGACCTAATTTTGGACAACCTGATGCGGTTTGCGCGAAACGAGGCTTGAAAGCGTCACACCCTTATGGTAAAATACCTATAAATACGATGCACGGGAGGAGTAGACACGCTCCCCTTCAAGCGAGCCGGTGGTTGGTGCGAATCGGTAAGGACACGTGTTGAAAGTCGCCCGGAAGTAGCGTCGGTGATAAGCCGATGTCGTTCGCCGCGTTAAGGCCCTAAGCGCCGGCGCAAGCCGGAAATAAGGTGGTACCGCGAGCAATCGTCCTTAACTCGGTTAAGGACGTTTTTTCTTTAAAGGAGGAAACCCCATGAACATGCCCAAAAAATATCATCACAAGACGGTCGAGACAGGCCGCTACGCCGCGTGGAAGCGACGCGGCTATTTTAAAAGTGGTGACGCCGACAAGCCCCCGTTTACGATTGTGATTCCACCGCCGAACGTTACCGGCAAGCTGCACCTGGGACATGCCTGGGATAACACCTTACAAGACATCCTCATCCGCCGCAAACGGATGCAAGGTTTCGACGCCCTCTACCTTCCTGGCATGGATCACGCCGGCATCGCTACCCAAGCGAAGATTGACGAACGCTTGCGCGAACGTGGCACCAGCCGTTTTGAGCTTGGGCGTGAGGGTTTTCTCAACGAAGCGTGGGCGTGGAAAGAAGAATACGCCGAACACATTCGCGAACAATGGGCAGCGCTCGGGCTCAGCGTCGACTATGAGCATGAACGATTTACCTTGGATGAGGGCCTGTCAGCTGCCGTCAACGAGGTGTTTATTCGGCTGCATGAAAAAGGGTTGATTTACCGAAAAGAACGCATCATCAATTGGGATATCGAAGCGAAAACCGCGCTGTCGAACATCGAAGTTGAACATAAAGAACTTGAGGGAGCTCTTTACTACGTTAAATACCCGCTAGAGGACGGCTCTGACCATGTCTTGATTGCCACCACACGCCCTGAAACGATGTTTGGCGACACCGCCTTAATGATTCATCCTGACGACGATGAACGCCGCCATCTCATCGGCAAAAAAGCCTTCATTCCCGGCACCCGTGTTGCGATTCCCATCATTGAAGATGCAATCGTTGATCGGGCGTTTGGCACCGGCGCCGTCAAAGTGACCCCGGCACACGATCCCAACGACTTTGAAGTCGGTGAACGACACGACTTACCGATGCCACTTTGCATGCACGAGGACGGCACGATGAATGAACGCGCTCACCGATACGAAGGCCTTAACCGCTTTGCCTGCCGACAACGATTAATCGACGATCTTAACCACGCTGGCTTGCTTGTGAAGACCGAAAAACACGTGCATAGCGTCGGCCACAGCGAACGCACCGGCGTGGTTGTCGAACCGCGCCTTTCGATGCAGTGGTTTGTCGACATGACGCCACTCGCAGAGAAGGCGTTAAGCGATTCGACGGCCGCGTTTGTGCCGCCGCGTTTTGAAAAGATTTTCCGTCGTTGGATGGAAAACATTCAAGACTGGTGCATTAGCCGTCAGCTATGGTGGGGACACCGCATCCCTGCGTACTACAAGGGCGAGGATATCTATGTTGGCAACAACCCACCTGAAGGCTACACACAAGATGAAGACGTCTTGGACACCTGGTTTTCATCCGCGCTATGGCCTTTCTCAACCCTAGGATGGCCTGAACGAACCGAGGCGTATCAACGATATTATCCAACCGACGTCATGGTCACGGGTTATGACATCATCTTTTTCTGGGTTGCCCGGATGATTTTTCAAGGGCTTGAGTTCACCGGCAAAACGCCGTTTAAACATGTCTTAATCCACGGCCTTATTCGCGATGACCAAGGGCGAAAAATGAGTAAATCCCTCGGCAACGGCGTCGACCCGATGGATGTTCGCGAAGCATACGGCATGGATACGCTGCGTTACTACCTGACGACGAACTCAGCACCAGGGCAAGATTTACGTTTTGAGTTTGATAAGGTTGAATCCAGCTGGAACTACATCAACAAAATCTGGAATATCTCGCGATTCATCCTCATGCACGTCGAAGGCGACGACGCTCAGTCGTTTACGATTAACGACGATGCACTCACGCTCAAAGACAAGTGGATTCTCACGTTGTATGAAGAGACCCTCGAGCGCGTCGATGAACTGTATGAACGCTTCGAGTTTGGTGAAGCGGCGAAAAAGCTATACACATTTATATGGGACGAGTTCGCCAGTTGGTACATTGAAGCCGCCAAACTGACGTTACAACAAGGTGACGCTGAAATCGTTCGCAACACCAAAGCCATCGTGGCCACGGTTTGGCGCGACATGCTTAAACTGTTGCATCCATTCATGCCGTTTGTGACGGACGCCATCTATGAGCGTCTCCCCAACAAAGATGCCGAAGCCATCATGATCAGCCCCTGGCCGACATCGCGTTTCACCAAGCATCCCCGCGATGCACGAGCCTTTGAAACCATGAAGACACTCATCGGTCGTGTTCGTAACATCCGCAATGAGTACCACGTGCCGCCAAGCAAACCCATCGACATACGGGTTGAAGCCGCCGCCGATGTGCGTGACACCATGCATCGCATTCGCGACTTTATCGATAGAACCTTAAACCCGGCGTCGTTCAACGCGGCCGACAAAATCACGCATGATGATGAAGTCATCACGGCTACCGAAGCCGCTTTTACGGTGTCAGTCCCCCTGGGAAGCCTTGTGGACATCGACGCTGAAATCACCAAGACCAAAGAAGCCATTGAGCGCGTCGACAAAGAAATCGCTCGTGCCCAAGGCATGCTGAGCAATCCGAACTTCGTTGAAAAAGCTCCGGCGACCAAGGTTGAAGAAGAACGCCGTAAACTCGAGGACTACAAGGCACAACAAGCGAAACTAAAAAACCGCCTAGATACCTTGGAAAGCCATGTTTGACAACATAAAAGATGCCCAGCAGTGGATTGAGTCGGTTTACCGATTTGGCGACAAATACGACCTGTCTCGCATGGAAAAAGCGGTCGCCATGCTCAACCATCCAGAGCAGCGCTTCAAAAGCGTTCACATTGGTGGCACCAACGGCAAAGGATCCACGCTGACCTACTTAAAACACATGTTGATGGAAGCCGGGTACTCGGTTGGCACCTACACCAGTCCCTACGTGGTGAGGTTTAACGAACGCATCACCGTGAACGGCGAGGACATCGATGATGATACACTTTTGCGTTACATCAACAAAATATATGCCTTTGACCAACGCTACCACCAAGAACATCACGACCAGATCTCCTTTTTTGAGCTGGTTACCTTAATCGCGTTTTTGTGCTTTGCTGACACGCAACCAGACATCGCCTTAATTGAGGTGGGATTGGGTGGCACCCTCGATGCGACCAACGTCATCACCCCGCTCGTCAGTGTCATCACCAACATCGGCACCGACCATTTGCACGTTATCGGTCCGACGCTAGAAGACGTCGCGAGAAACAAGCTGGGTATTGTTAAACCCGGCGTGCCGCTTGTCACAGCGGTAGAACAAGACACATTATGGCCGCTGTTTGAAACCACGTGTGCGACCATGAAGAGCCCGCTCATACGCATGGATCCACAGCGACTTCAAGGCATTGAACTGGGACTACCCTCACGCTTTACCTTTGACGGCATTGCCTACGAAGTGACCATGGCAGGGCTCCACCAAGTGCAAAACGCCGCCCTCGCTTTAACGACGGCGGAAGTATTGGACGAAACACACGGCATCGCCATCTCCGAGCAAGCGAAACGAGAAGCCCTTAAAAAAGCTTTTTGGCCGGGACGCTTTGAAATCATCGGCAACATCATTCTCGATGGAGCCCACAACATTGAAGGGTTAACATCGTGTTTAAAAACGGTTGCAACCTATTACCCAAACCATCGCGTTACGTCGCTTTTTACCGTCATGGCCGACAAAGATTATCAACCGATGCTTAACGTATTGGCGTCTCACGTCGACCGCATCGTGTTTACTGAGATTAACCATCCCCGTGGCGAGAAAGCCGCCGTGCTGAAAGCCAACACCGATCATCCTGACGTGTCAGCGATGGCTGATTTGCATCAAGCGTTGGCTGAATCACGCCCTAAAGATGCCATGGATTTATTGATTATCACGGGATCACTGTACTTCATCAGCGAAGCGCGAAAAATCCTAATGGGATAATATAGCGGCGACCTCCATTGACCATGGAGGTCGTTTTTTATTGGGAAAAACCCCCTTCTATCGAGTCGCTATGTGAAAAAAACATCCATGAAAATGCGTATTTTGTTTTGCGCCGCTTGCAATTGCGATATAATGAGTATATATATAAATTAACAAGGCCTTACGACCGCACTTAATCTTAAACACATGGGGTGTTGATGATGGACTTAGATTACGGATTGTATTTAAACATCGCGTTTTTTGCGATCATCGCCGTTGGAATGCTGATTGGCTTTCTCCGTGGTTTTCGCAATTCGCTTTATTCTTTTCTTGTGAAACTGTCGTTCTTCGTGATTTTCTTTCTCACGTTAAACGCCGTGGTCAACATGCTGTGGACGATGACCCTTCCCGGCATCGGATCACTGTTTCAGATGGTCACGCCGGTGGCCGCATCGGCAACGAGTTTTGCGGAGGGGTTGCCCTTAATCATTGTCGACATGGCCGGTGAAGACATGGCGGCCATCACAGAGAACGTCGAGGTGATGGCCTTCGCCTCAAGCATCGGTATGTTCGTGGTGAAACTGGTGTACACCCTCTTGGCGTTCACGGTGCTTTACTTCTTGTGGCGCGTGCTCTTTTTCATCGTTAAAATCTTCGTTTTCCGCCTGCTTGGCAAGGGAGAGAAAACGATGTTTTCACGGTCACTGGGTGCCGGATTTGGTGCCTTGAACGGGGCACTTACTGTTTTTGTGTCGTTAATCATGTTAGGTGGGTTGATGAGCATATCGGAAAGTTTGCTCAACATCCTCGACGACACCGAAGTAGCCCACAACATCACAGAATACCAGGAGTATTCAGACAACGGTGACCCGGTCATCGCCAGCGAGATGCAAGAGGAACTCGCCTTGCTCAACGACATCGTCAATGCCTATAACACGAACCTGTTCGTGCAAGCTGCAGGGATGATTGTCATGGTCGATGATCAAACCGGGCATCAAGAACCCTTGAACGTCGCGTTGTTCGATTCGATTTTCTCCATCAACTACCGTAACAATGACATTTCGCTCCGAAAAGAACTGAGCTTAGGGGCAGAAATCGTCGGCATCATGATAGACTCAGAGTTTTTAGATGATAACGACATAGGAAAACTCACACCGACGGTTGTCGATGACATCTTCGATGCCATCGCGCGCTCTGACTTAGTTACCTCGCTGTTGCCGTTATCGATTGAAGTGGCCGCAATTCAGGCGGAATTCGACCTTCAAAGTTTCCTTGATGACGAAGGCATCGACTTGTATGAAGACATTGAATGGGACAATGAAATTCGTCAGATTGGTACCGTCGCAGGCATCGTCGCACGCATTGTGCACACCGCGGGATTGCTTGATGATGAAACCGATTTGGAAACCGTCACGCTCGATGAAAACGATGTCAAAGACTTTTTCTACGGACTTGCCGATTCTGAGGTCATCACCATGGCACTGTATGTCGCCGTTGAACCGATTTTGGAACAAGCCGGCGACATGGTTCAGGCAATAGTGACCGTGCCAGCAGTCGATGACCGCGAAGAAGATTTTTGGCAAAACGAGTTTAAAGCCGTTGGCGATATCGTCGCCGAAGTGGTGAAGACCGGTATTACCGTCGGTCAAATGCAAGGTGGCGATCCAGTGGATCTTCTTGGCGCGCTTGGCGATTTTGACTTCCTCGTGTTTCAAAACTCCGTGCTGATCACCCACGCCATGGTTAACATTTTAGAAGGCCGCGC